>CACWWM010000084.1 GCA_902764565.1 uncultured Eubacteriales bacterium | reverse complement strand
TTCTTCTTGCTTATTATATCCTCTAAAAACATAATTCTCTTCTTGCGCTATTGCAGATAAAAATTCTATTACAGCTTTTGCGCCATCGTATTTTTCAAAACACTTTTCGGAATATTTCATCTTTTTCACCTCCATTGTCGATCAGCAGCTTCCAAAGCTTTTTATAACATACCGCCATCACTTTTCTCCCCGTTCGTTCTTGTTTTTGCCTATTGGACGATTATAGCAAAAGAACAATCATTTTTCAATCATTTTGGATGATTTTCGGCTTGATTCTCAAATGAATCGCGAATGTTCTATGAAGCGGGAGGCTGTCGACAAGCAGGAGCAGCTGATTTACCAATATTGAATAGAAGGAACAAAATGAAACCCTTGAAATCATGAGATTTCAAGGGTTTCTAGTGGTGGAGCATAGCGGATTCGAACCGCTGACCTCTACAATGCGAATGTAGCGCGCTACCAACTGTGCTAATGCCCCAAGGAATTTGCGATCTATGTGAAACTCCGGTTGGGAGTGGAATTTCAGTTGGGACAACAGGGGCGGAAACCGCCGCACTGTGAACCCCCGGACGGGGTATCCCAGTATCATCACCCGGCTTGAAGGCCCCGGGGACTGCCTTGGAAGAATCGCGGGCGTTTGCCCGAACCTCCCGTTTTCACTGCCCGATCGCTCAGGCACTTTGGTATTCTATCACTGAACCGGGAAAAAAGCAAGTGGAAAAATCAAAAAATTTGAAAGAATTATTTGGAATATGCTGGTGAGAAAATGGGGGAGAAGCGAACTTCTCCCCCGCTTGCTGTTTGCGAGCGTTTATTTTGCCGCTTCATTGGCGTTGGCTTCCGCAGCGTTCAGGGTCAGCACGGGCAGGGCTTCCGCCGCGCCGCCGGAAACGTAGGTGGGCAGCTGGCCGTTCCAGTTGTTCACCTGGGTGAACTGGATCAGGTTTTCGGTCAGGCTCTGGGCGATCTTCTGGTTGGCTTCGGCTTCGGCTTCGGCCTTTACCTTGGTGGAGTAGGCTTCCGCGTCGGCGTTGATCTTCACCACCTCGGCCTTGGCGTCGGCTTCGATCTTCTGGCGCTGGGCCTGCTGCTGGGTTTCCATGGTCTTCTGTTCCTGCTCGATTTCGGCCTGCAGCTTCCGCTGGGCGGCTACCTGCTTGGCTTCTACGGCGTCGGTGAAGGCGTCGGTAAAGTCGATGTTTTCAATGGATACGGAGATGATGGAAATGCCATAGCGCTCCATTTCCTTGCTCAGGTTGTCGCGGATCTGGATAGACAGCTGCTCCCGGGCGCTGACCAGATTTTCGGCGGTGTACTTGGAGAACACGGCCTTGGTGTTTTCCAGCATGCGGGGGTTCACCAGCTTGCTGAAATACTCGGTGCCAACTTCCTTGAACAGCGTCATGGCCGTGGCCTTATTGATGGCGTAGTTGATGGAGCCCACGATGTCCACCTGCTGAATATCGCTGGAAAACGCCTGGGTGGAGAAGGGGGTCTTCTGCTCCCGGTTGTCCATCAGAATGATTTCCTGGAAGGGGCTCTTCATGTGGAAACCGGCTTCCAGGGTGTAATCCTCCACCTTGCCGAAGGTGGTCACGATGGCGGTGTAGCCGGTATCGATCTGCACGGTGCAGCGGAAAAAGATGATCAGCGCCGCCAGAATAACGATCACCGCCAGCACCAGCGCTTTCGTGCCCTTGGGGCTGGCCGTTTTCCGGGTGTTGACGGGCGTGGTGAATTGAGACATGGCTTGTTCCTCCTTGTGTTCCTTGGAAACGCCCGGCCTTTCCGCCGCCGTTCCCTGTTTCCTTGTGACGGATACAGTATAGCATCCCCCCGGGCGGAAGGGAAGGGGAAAAGGCTCAAAAATACAAAAATGCGCTTCAAACGTCATCCATAAGCCCTATATCTTTTCATCTCCCCATTGCAGTTCCGGCAAAAAAGGCGTAGAATACAAAAGAAGAACAAAACGCATTTCAAAGGAGAAGGGCACCATGGACGGACAGGAAATCATTTATCTTTGGCCGGGGGAAGCACCGTACACGGCGGACAGTCCCGGCCAGGCGCAGCCATCCATCAAAGCGTTTCCCGTGGAGGGGGCCCGGGGGGCCGTGGTGGTCTGTCCCGGCGGCGGTTATGTGATGAAAGCGGCGCACGAGGGCGACCCCATTGCCCGGATGCTGAATTTTGAGGGCATCGCCGCCTATGTGCTGGATTACCGGGTGGCGCCCTGCCATCGGCTGGCACCCTGGGTCGACGCGGCCCGGGCCATCCGGCTGGTGCGCTCCCTGGGCTATGAGAAGGTGGGCATCCTGGGCTTTTCCGCCGGGGGCAACCTGTGCTGCACCGCCGCCGTTCATTATGACGGGGGAGACCCCGAAAGCGCCGATCCGGTGGAGCGCTTCTCTTCCCGGCCCGACGTGTTCGTTCCCTGCTATCCGGTGGCTTCTTTCGGAAAATATACGCACCTGGGCAGCCGCCAGAGCCTGCTGGGCGGGGAATGGGAAAACGACGAAATCGCCCGCTGGTACTCCGCCGAAGAACACGTCACGCCCGACACGCCCCCCGCTTTCCTGTGGCACACGGCGGAGGATGGGGCCGTGCCCGTGCAGAACAGCCTGAACCTGGCCAAAGCCCTGGCGGACAAGGGCGTGCTGTTTGAGCTGCACGTGTATCCCAAGGGGCACCACGGCATCGGTCTGGGTTCGGAATTCGGGCCCGCCGCAGGCTGGGGCGGCGCCCTGTGCCGTTACTTGCTGGAAATGGGGTATGGGCGGTAATGGATAAGCAGAACGCAAAGCCGTTCACCCCGGATTGGTGGAAACAGTTCGGCTGGCTGAATTTGGGCACCGTGATCTTGGCGGTGGGCGTGTATTTCTTCAAATTCCCCAACCATTTCACCACCGGCGGCGTCAGCGGTATTTCCATTTTAGTGGCCCACTATATCCCCTCTGTGACCACCGCCACGCTGAATATGATCCTGAACGTGGTGCTTCTGATCGTCGGCGCAGCTTTCCTGGGCAAAGGCTTCGGGACGAAAACGGCTTATTCCGCGCTGGTATCCTCGGGCCTGTCGCTGCTGCTGGAAAAGCTGGTGCCCATGTCCGCGCCCATGACCAGCCAGCCGGTGCTGGAATTGATTTTCGCCGTGGGCCTGCCCGCCGTGGGCTCTGCCATCCTGTTCAACGTGAACGCTTCCTCCGGCGGTACGGACATTATCGCCATGCTGGTGAAAAAATACTCCCATATGAACATCGGCATGGCCCTGGCCATGGCCGATCTGATCGTGGCCCTGGGCGCGTGCTTCACCTTCGGCATGGAAACGGGCCTCTTTTCCCTGTTCGGGCTGTTCATGAAATCCTATATGGTGGACACGGTGATGGATAACCTGCGCACCTACAAGGTGTTCCAGATCATTACCGACAATCCAGACCCCATCTGCAAATTCATTATGGAAAACCTGCACCACAGCGCCACCATCATGGAGGGCCGGGGCAGCTTCACCCATGAGGAACGCTTGTTCGTCCGCGCTACCGACCCCCATTCCTTCATCACCATTACTTCTTCCAGCGAAATCGTGGGCAAAGGGTTCCGGGGCATGAGTGAATAAAGGGACGCTTTAAGTTAGTAGGAAAACGCTGGGGCCTCCGCGGCCCCAGACCCCGCGCCAGGGAAATGATTTCCCTGGACCCTCGTTAGCGGATATAGCTTGACGCCGTTATGCTTCTGGCCCGGCGGCTAAAAAGCCGCCAGCCCGGATGCAAAGCATCCGGAGAAAGCCAAAGAATAATCCCAGGGGAAAAGCGAGCTTTTTCCCTGGGATTTCAGTTTGTCCTGCAAGTTATTATTCAAAAGTGACAGACAAATCAAAACTCCACTCTCCACCCTCCAAACTCCACACTAACTTAAAGTGTCCAATAAAAGACAAAACGCCGTGCCGTCCTGCGTGCGACAGGACGGCACGGCGTTTTGCCGCGAAGAAAGCTACTCCAGCGTTTTCAGGGTATCGGCGGACAGGGTGCCGTTTGTCACCGTGCCGGTAAGCAGCACGGTGGTGCCGATGGCGGGCACGGTTCCCTTGGCGGTGAAGGGGGCCTGCCAGGAGCCGTCATAGTAAGGGTCTTGAAGAACGGAGGCGGAAAAGACGCGGCCATAGGCGGAGAAGGTTTTGCCCTCGAAGACTTCCGGCTTGTACAGCACGTTCAGCATCTGCACCCGCTCCAGGGTATC
Source organism: uncultured Eubacteriales bacterium (assembly GCA_902764565.1). Classification (GTDB taxonomy): domain Bacteria; phylum Bacillota; class Clostridia; order Christensenellales; family Aristaeellaceae; genus RUG563. The sequence goes on along the minus strand of CACWWM010000084.1, from coordinate 7,846 downwards.
GCTGAGGGTGTACATATCCAGCTCCTGGCCGCCGGCTGTGTAACGGCTGAGGACGGTAATTTCGGGGTCGGTGAGCCAGTAGCCGTCCAGGGCGTCCTCGGAAGCGGCGAAAGTGCCTTTCACGCTGACCAGCGACCCGCTGGCGGGCAGATTTTTGGGATCGTCGATCCTGATTTCCCACTGCCAGTCGCAGCAGCGGGTATTATCCAGATAACCCCACACGTAATAGCGCGTTTTTTCGCTGAACGCGTCGTAGATCACGCCGAACACGCCCTGCTTGGTGAACGCCTGGCCCGCGTACTGGCCGCCGGTCTGATTGTAAAAGATATTCTGGTACAGCAGGTATTCCGCCTGATTCAGCACCACGGGCACTTCGCTGACTGCGGCTGAACCGCTCTGGCTGCCGCCGCCGTTTCCGCCGCAGGCCGTACACAGGAGCACCGCCGCCAGCAGCAGGGCCGCCAGCAAAAGCCGCTTGTCTTTTCCGTTCATGGTTTCACGCCTTTCTTGCGCCTGCGCCCAACCGGGCCAGAATGCTGAATATGAGAAACGCCGCGATATCCGCCGCCACGATGGTGGAGCCTACGGGCGTTCCGGCCAAAATGGAAATCAGGATGCCCAGCAGCGCGCAGCTGACGGACAGCACCGCCGAGCAAATGGTGACGCCCTTAAAGCTGCGGAACATGCGCATGGCGGAAATGGCGGGGAAAATAATCAGGGCGGAAATGAGCAGGGAGCCCACCAGATTCATGGCCAGCACGATGATCACGGCGATCACCACCGCGATCAGCAGGTTGTAGGCTTCCACGCGGGTGCCCGCGGCGCGGGCAAAATCCTCGTCGAAGGTGACGGCGAAAATCCGGTTGTAAAACAGAATGAAAATCACCATCACGGCCAGGGACAGCCCCACGCACAGCCACACTTCCGTCACCGTCAGGGTGAGGATGGAGGTGGAGCCGAACAGGGAGGTGCACACGTCGCTGCTCACGTTGGAGGACTTGGGGAACAGGTTCAGCAGCATGTAGCCCATGGCCAGAGCCCCCACGGAGATCATGGCGATGGCCGCGTCGCCCTTGATGCGGGTGTTCTGTCCGGTGCGCAGCAGCAGGATGGCGCACAGGACGGTGACGGGCAGGATGAACACCATGTCGTTGTCGATCATAAACTGCATTACGCTGGCCAGGCCCGTTTCAAAGCCCGAATCGCCTAAACGCAGCTTCAGTTCCCTGAGCACCGGGCCCAGCACCCCCGCCACAGCCATGGCCCCGAAGGCCACGTGGGACAGGCCGTCGCCGATGAAAGAAAAGCGCTTGAGCACCAGCGTAACCCCCAGCAGGGAGGAGCACAGGGCGATCAGCGTGCCCACGATCAGGGCGTAGCGCACGAAGGGGAAACTGAAATACATCGTAAGCTGATCGATCATTGGGCTTGCCCCCCTTTCGCGGCCAGGAAAGGCCGGGCCAATTCGCTGTGCACGTAATCCCCGGTGGGGCCGAAAAATACGTTCTGGCCGATGTGCAGGATGTGGGAAGCATAGCGCACGGCGGAGGAAATGTCATGGGAAATCATGATGACGGTCACCTTGTCCTGCCGGTTCAGCCGTTCGATCAGCTGATACAGCTCCAGCGTCACCTTGGGGTCAAGCCCGGTCACCGGCTCGTCCAGCAAAAGCAGCTTTTGGGTGGCGCACAGGGCCCGCGCCAGCAGCACGCGCTGCTGCTGCCCGCCGGACAGCTCCCGGTAGCAGCGCCGGGCGAATTGCGTCACGTCCATTTTTTCCATGTTTTCCCGGGCCAGGGCTTTATCCTGGCGGCTGTAAAAGGGCCGTCTGCCCGCCCGGGACTGGCACCCGGACAGCACGATTTCCCAGACTGTGGCGGGGAAATCCCGCTGCACCGCCGTCTGCTGGGGCAGGTATCCGATTTCGCTGTTTTTGAGGCCGCCGCCCCATTCGATGCTGCCCGCCAAGGGCTTTTGCAGCCCCAAAATGGTTTTCATCAGGGTGGATTTACCCGACCCGTTTTCGCCTACGATGCACAGATAATCCCCGGCGGAAACGGAAAAACTGAGACCGGACAAAATGGCGTGGCCTTCGTAGCCCAGGGACAGGTCTTTACAAATCAACTGCGCCATAAACGCTCTTGCTCCTTTATTTGCTGCCGCCGGAGGGCCTTTTCGGGCCCTCCGACGGGAAACGCCTTTCAGTTCAGCGCTTCTTTGAGCACTTCCAGATTGTTTTCCATGATGGAAAGGTAGGTGACGCCCGCCTTAACGTCCTGGGCGGTGACGCTCTGCATGGAATCCAGGGCCAGAATCTTCTGGTTCCGGGCTTTGGTGGCCTGCACCACGGTTTCGGCGATGCGGGCCTTGGGATGCTCGATGGTCAGGACGGCGGGCAAGCCCAATTCGTCCATCTTCCCGGCCAGGAACACGATGGTCTGGAAGCTGGCTTCGCTTTCGGCGGAGCAGCCGGAGAAGGCGGCGTAATAGGTCAAATCGTAATCGTCCGCCAGATAGCGGAAGGGGAAACGGTCGCCGAACAGCAGGGTATCAAAGGCGGCAGCGTCCACGGCCGCGGCATAGGCTCCGTCCAGAGCATCCAGCTTTTCCAGATAAGCGGCGGCGTTGGCCTGGTACAGGGCGGCGCCGTCCGGGTCGATTTCGGAAAGCGCATCCGCGATCACGCGGCACAGGGCCTGGGCGTTGCGCAGGGAAAGCCACACATGCTCGTCCATTTCCGCTTCTTCATGCTCGTGGTGATCGTGGCCTTCATCCTCGTCTTCGTGCTCATGCTCCATGCCTTCCACCAGTTCCTCTGCCTTGGCCCTGTCGCCCAAGGCTTCCACCAGGTTCACGGCGCGCAGGTTGGCGTTCGCAGCGGCGGCCAGTACGTCCTCAACCCATTCGTCGCTTTCCCCGCCCACGAAAATGAACAGGTCAGAGGAGGAAACTTTCAGGATGTCCGCGGCGGTGGGCTGGAAATTGTGCAAATCAGCGCCGGAATCCAGCAGCAGGGTCAGGTCGATGTTGGCGATGTTTTCACCGGCGATTTCCCGCACCCAGTCGTAAATGGGAAAAATGGCGGCGACTACGCTGATTTTTTTGTTTTCCGCCAGGGCGGCGCAGGGAAGCGCAGAAACAGTAAGCAGCAGCAAAGCCAGCACGGCGGCAAATAGCTTTTTCATGGGATACATCCTCCAAGCTCTTTTTTCGGGAAACCGTGATAAAAAAATACAAGGCGATCCGAAAGCCGGGGGTACAGTTTTCCCCTCGCGGCAAACAATCCCTTGCAATACGGTTTTCCTTAATCGTCGAGCCGGATTTTCCAGCAAACCAGCGTGCCGAAGGCAGGCTGACGCGCCGCTTTCAGGGCGCAAAGGGCCCGAAGCAGCGGCAGCAGGCAGACGGCGAACAGCAGAAGGAACGCGAAGCGGGCCACACTGCGCAGCAGGGCCGCAGTCTTGGCGATGGATTCGCAGATTTCGCACGTTTCGCCACAGCAGGCATGCCCAGCCTCCAGCAGGATGAAAGCGGAAGAAACGGCCAGGGTCAAAAGCAATCCGATGCACAGCAGCAGCGCCGTTAAACGCTTCCGGTCACGCATGGGCCCGTTTCCTCCTTCCGTCATGTGCTGAAAAAACCGTTTTCATTGTATCAACGGAACGCGGTTTGTCAATACGCAATTTGTTATGAAACTGTAAAAGATTATAGGGGATACAGAGAGAAAACAATCCACTTCCCTTTATTATTCGAGTACCTGCTCCCGGAAAGCGTCGATTTCCTGCTGGGGGATATGCAGGGTGTCCGTCAGGAAGTTTTCGCCCATGGCGTCCCAGGCGGCGCGGAGGTAGCGCTCATCGGCCACGTAAGCGCGATACACGCTGCGGGCGAAAACCTCTCCCCGCAGGGGCAGCAGACGTTCGTATACGCCCCGGGCGCGAAGAAGACTTGTGCGGTTGGTTTCCAGATAATCCCGCATGATGGCGTCCCGGCTTACGCCCAGGGCTTCCAGCACCAGGGCGGCGATCATGCCGCAGCGGTCCTTGCCCTCGGTGCAGTGCCACAGGATAGCGCCCCGGCTGTAATCCCAGGTGAAAATCTGATGCAGGGCCCGGGCGAGGCCGGATTGGGTTTCGGGGCGGGTGATCATGAGGCGGTAGAGAAAGGCCATGTCGGGGAATTCTTTTTCCTCCGCGCCCTTTTCATGGGTGATGCCCGCACGGAGGTCGTCGATCACCGGAATGGCGAAGCAGGTAAAACCGTTGGCATGGTCGGGCTTTTCCAGACGCTCCTGATTGGTGCGCAGATCCAGCACGGCGGCAAGCCTTTCTTCTTTGCGAAGGAACTGCAAATCTTCCTCCGACGCGCTGCCCAGGTGGGCGGAGCGGATGAGGCACCGGGGCCGGATGGTTCGTCCGTCTTGTGTGGATATCCCGCCCAGGTCGCGGATGTTGCGAATGGTGGTCAGCAGCAGGGGCTTCATGGCGGTTTCCTCCTGTGATATATCAGTTGATACGGTTCAGGGGCCTCCGCGGCCCCTGAACCCCGCGGCAAGGGATTTCATCCCTTGCATCCCAATTGGCGAAATAACGCTTTCGGGGAAAAAGACAACTTCCGCCTGTGGCTGGAGGATTCGCAAGATTGATAGCTTCTGGCCCAAGGAAAGCCGGGATAATCCCTGGAGGAAAGGCTGCTTTCCTCCAGGGATTATTCCCGTGCTTTCCCCGGATGCTTTGCATCCGGGTTGGCGGCTTTCAGCCGCCGGGCCAGAAGCATAGTGGCGGCAAGAGTGGTCGTTTTCTCCAAGCAGCAGCGGGAAATTGTTTTCCTGCCGCGTTTAGATTATTCCGCAAAAGCGGGTCCAGGGCGGTCACCGCCCTGGTGGAGTGCGGGGCAACGCCCTGCCGCCTCACCAGTTCTTATCCACCCGGAAGATGCCGCATTTCAGGTATTGGGTTTCGGGGGCGGCGGGGAGGATGGGATGATCCCGGCCCTGGGTGCGGTATTCCACCTGGAAGAGGGAAACGCGGGCGTCGTGGGCAGCGGAGAGGATCACGTCCTTGAATTGACCCGGAAGCATGTGCTGGCTGCAGGAGCAGGTGACAAGGTAGCCGCCGTCCCTGACCAGCTTCATGCCGCGCAGATTGATTTCCTTGTAGCCGCGGGCGGCGGCTTCTACGGCGGCGCGGGTCTTGGTAAAGGCGGGGGGGTCCAGGATGACCACGTCGTACTGTTCGCCGGAAGCGGACTGCTCTTTGAGGAAGTCAAAGGCATTGGCGGCCACGAAGCGCACGTTTTCAAAACCGTTCAGGGCGGCGTTTTCCCGGGCGCAGTCGCAGGCGAAGTCGGAAATGTCCACCCCGATCACGTCGGATGCGCCATACTTGGCGGCATGAAGGGCGAAGGAACCGGTGTGGGTGAAGCAGTCCAGCACCCGCGCGCCTTGGACGAAGGGCGCGATGGCGGCGCGGTTTTCCTTTTGATCCAGGAAAAAGCCGGTTTTCTGGCCGTTCTTCACGTCCACCCAGAACTTGATTCCGTTTTCTTCCATGAGCACACGATCCGGCACCGTGCCGCGCAGCACGCCGGTGACTTGCGTAAGGCCCTCCAGCTCGCGCACGGGCACGTCGCCGCGCTCGTAAATGCCCTGGGGGTGCATTTCGTCCATGAGCGCGTCGCAGATCATGTCCTTATAGCGCTCCATGCCCAGGCACAGGCACTGCATCACCAGCACGTCCCCGAAGCTGTCCACGATCACGGCGGGCAGGCCGTCGCTTTCGGCAAAGATCAGGCGGCAGGACTTGAGATCGGCAAACTTCCTGCGGTAGTCCACCGCCCGGTGCACCCGGCCCCGGATGAAGGCTTCGTCGATGGGCTCATCCCGGTGGGACAGGATGCGAAGGGCGATTTGGGAGGCGGGATTGTAGGCTGCCATGGCTAAGAACCGCCCGTTGCTGGCGGTCACGCGCACGGCATCCCCGGGCTGGGGATCGCCCTTCGTGCGGGCAATGTCGCTGCGAAAGATCCAGGGATGGCCTGTAAAGACCCGCTTTTCCTTGCCGGGTAAAAGAATGATATCCGCCATGTGTTTTCTTCTCCTTCTGTCCGCAAAAAGAGGATCGTCGGAAGGGCGATCCTCTGCTGCCGGTTATTTCTGCCCGTAATAGGCGTTCTTTCCGTGCTTGCGCAGGTAGTGCTTGTCCAGCAAGGTCTGCTGCATGGGGCCAAGCTGGGGGTTGATGGTCATGGCGTGCCAGTCCATGAAGGCCACTTCCTCCATGACCACGGCGTTGTGCACGGCTTCCAGGGCGTCCTTGCCCCAGGCGAAGGGGCCGTGGCTGAACACCACCACGCCGGGCACCTGGGCGGGATCGACGCCCCGGTTTTTGAAGGTTTCAATGATGACGGTGCCGGTTTCCTTTTCATATTCGCCCTTGATTTCAGCGTCGGTCATGGGGCGGGTGCAGGGGATGGCCCCGTAGAAGTAATCGCCCTGGGTGGTGCCCATGGCGGGGATGTCCATGCCTGCCTGGGCGAAGGTGGTGGCCCAGCGGGAATGGGTGTGCACGATGCCGCCGCATGCCGGGAACGCCTTGTATAGCTCTAAGTGGGTGGGGGTGTCGCTGGAGGGCTTCCATTTGCCCTCCACCACTTTGCCGTTCAGATCCACCACCACCATATCTTCTGCGGTCATGCCGTCGTATTCCACCCCGGAGGGCTTGATGACGAACAGGCCCTTTTCCCGGTCGATGCCGGAAACGTTGCCCCAGGTGAAGGTGACTAAGTTATATTTGGGCAAAAGCAGATTGGCTTTCCAGACTTGCTCTTTCAATTGTTCCAACATGTTTGACCGCCTCTTTTTTGTTTTTCTGCTTCCGGGCTTCTCCCGGCGGATGGGAATGAGTCATTTTCTTTTTCTGACGTAAATCAGAAGAAAATTCAGAATGTCATACAGGCCCTGATCCAAAAACTCCTTGTCACGCAAGCCGTATTCATGCCCTGACTGGAACCATTCCTGCCATGCGGTATCGTAACAGTCGGCTTCAAGCACCTTGACTTCGCACCGGTCCCCGCATTCGTCTATCAGCAGCTTCTCCCACCAGGAAGCCGTTTTGAACAGCTGAGCGTCATCGCCCTCGGCCCATGTTTCAAACAGCCGTTTCAAATCGCCCTGCGGCTGTTCCCGAAGCCCCGGAACGGCAATCATCACATGGCCGTTTTCTTTGACAAAAGGCAATATTTTATCCGCGAATACGCCTTTCTTACAGCCGAAATAATGATATGCGTCCACGCTGATGATCGAATCGAAATAGTTCTGCGCAAAGGGCATATCCATCGCGTCTCCATGGATCGGGATAATCTTATCTTCCAGCCCGTTATCCCGTATTCTCACATAGTTTTCCGTTGCGGGAATCCAAAGATCGAACGCATAGACGTGCTTTGCATCCGTTTCATTGGCGACAAAAAGCGAGGTCAAAGCATATCCGCATCCAAGATCCAGCGTCCGGTCATATCGCACGCCCTGCGGACTTCTGCGGATCAATTCGTCCAGCAGCCTGAATGAATTGGGCCCCATCAAATAGTCCTTTGTGAAGTATTTTCTGTATTTTTCAATGCTGCTCATTTTGCTCTCTCTTCCTGTCGTCCGTCAAACGCCGGGTTTTCGCGCGGCGTCACAGGCACCGGATGGCCGCTTTTTCCATGTCCAGCGCTTTCTGATACCGGGCCAGGAACTGCTGGAAGCCCTGAATGTCCGCTTCGTCGGCCATCAGGGTGGAGGCCTTCGCGTCCTTGAACACCACGGTGTTCAGGTAGTCCTCCAGGGGCTGGCCGTCCTTCTTCCACA
>CACWWM010000083.1 GCA_902764565.1 uncultured Eubacteriales bacterium | reverse complement strand
AAAGCGAGGAAAGCCTGATCGTGGTGAACGCCCACCGCATCAATCACGGGGAAGCGCCCATCCTGAATCAAAAGGGCAGCGACTTCTTTTTTGAGCGCCGTCCCTTTGCCGAGGATGCGGCCAGCGCCATCGTGGGCCTGTGCGAAAAGCGCCTGCCCGCGTTCCTGCATACCGATTTTCCCGCCCGGGACATTCAGGTGCTGTCGCCCACAAAAAAATCCGGGGCGGGGGTGTATCAGCTAAACGTCCTGCTCCAGGCGGCGCTGAACCCGGAGTCGCCGGAAAGCCGGAAGCCGGAGGTTCGTTACGGCGACACCACCTTCCGCCTGGGCGATAAGGTGATGCACGTCAAGAACAATTATCAGCTTCCCTGGCGGGCTGACGACGGCACCGAGGGGGAGGGCGTGTTCAACGGCGACGTGGGCTTTATCTCCAAGGTGGACACCCAGGATCGGGTGGTCACCGTGCGCTACGACGACGAGCGCACCGTGGAATACGATTATCAGCAATTGGAGGAATTGGAGCTGGCCTACTGCCTGTCGGTGCACAAGAGCCAGGGCAGCGAATTTCCCTGCGTGGTGATGCCCGTGGTGGGCGGCCCGCCGCGCTTGCTTACCCGGAACCTGTTCTATACCGCCCTCACCCGCGCCCGGAAGCTGGTGGTGCTGGTGGGTCGGGAGGATGCCATCGCCGCCATGGTGAACAACAACCACATCGCCGCCCGGTATACCACCCTGCGGCAGCGGCTCACGGAGGAAATCGGCACACCGGGCGCTTCCGCCGGCTGGCAGGCATAGGAAAAACGAGGTACTTATGCGAAAAACAAAGCTGCGCACGGTGGTTTCGTTCTTTGGATTGATGCTGGGCGGGCTGCTGCTGCTGCATGTGATCCTGGCGCTGCTGGCGGGGCTGCTGGGCGGGGAGGCCGTGATGCCCCGCATCCTGAATATTCCCGAGCTGCTGGGAAAGCTGTTGATTGCGCTGGCCGTTACGGCGCTTTGGTATTTTCTGACCTTTCACAGAAAACCGTAATCAGAGAGAACGCCCTTCCGCTTTTGGACGGAGGGCAGGAAAAGGGGCAACGAACGTGCTGAGAATCGGTCAATTTACAGATACATTTCTGCCCGTGGTGGACGGGGTGGGCCGGGTGGCCCTGGCTTATTCGGAAACGCTGTGCAAAATGGGGCACCAAGTCACCGTGGTGGCCCCCATGTACGATACGGGCTATCGGGGGGGCTACCCCTTCGAGCTGGTGGATTATCAGGCCTCCGGCGTGCCCGGCCTGAAGCAGTACAAGGCGGGGGAAGCGCCCTGGGACCCCCATTACCGCAAGCGGATGCGCATGATTCCCCTGGATATCGTGCACGCCCACAGCCCCTTCACCGCGGGAAGCGAGGCCCTGCGCATCGCGGCGCTGCGCAAGCTGCCCTTGGTCGCCACCTTTCATTCCAAGTATTACGACGATTTTCTGAAGGTGACCAAGTCCGAAACCCTGGCGAAAGCGGGGGTCAAGTTCGTGGTGGATTACTTCGAGCGCTGCGACGAGGTGTGGGCCGTGGGCCAGAATCCCGCCGACGTGCTGCGGGAATATGGCTACACCGGCCAGGTGCAGGTGATGCCCAACGGCGTCACCATGCGTCAGGCCCAGCCCGGCGCGGTGGAGGAAGTGAACCGCCGCTGGGGGCTGAAAAAAGACCCGCTGATCCTGTTCGTGGGCCAGATGGACTGGAAAAAGAATATTCTGACCGTGCTGGAAGCCTGTGCGGAGATGAAAGCCCAGGACCAGAAATTCCAACTGATTTTAGCGGGCCAGGGGCCCGATATGCGGGAAATCGAGCACAAAATCAGCGAACTGAATCTGCGGGATCGCACCCACCTGGCGGGCCATATCACCGATATGAACCTGCTGGACGGCCTGTACAGCCGGGCGTCCCTGTTCGCGTTTCCTTCCGTTTATGACGCCGCGCCCATGGTGGTGCGGGAAGCGGCCGTGATGGGCACCCCCGCCGTGATGGTACAGGGCAGCACCGCCGCCGAAATCATCCGGGATGGGGTGAACGGGTATCTGTGCAAAAACACTTCCGCCGACCTGGCCCGGGTGATGATGAACGCTCTGAGCGACCCGCAAGCCCTGGAGCAGGTAGGCAGCAACGCCCGGGAAACCATCCCCGTGCCCTGGGAGCGCATCATGGAAAAAGCGGTGGAACGCTACACCCGGCTGGTGGCCCTGGGCCGGGAAGGCAAGCTGAGCAAAAAAGCCATGCGTGTGATCTGACCGGATTTGTTTTGAGGTGAAATGTCCATTATGTCTTCCCTGATGAAAAAAGCCCGGCATACCCTGGTGGGCGACCGCGTGTTTTACCGGACGCTGCTGGCCATCGTGGTGCCGGTGATCATCCAGAACGGTATTTCCAATTTTGTGAACCTGCTGGACAACCTGATGGTAGGGGCGCTGGGCGACGCGCAGATGAGCGGCGTGTCCATCGCCAACCAATTGGTTTTTATTTTCAATCTGACCGTTTTCGGCGGCCTGGCGGGCCCCGGCATTTTCGGCGCGCAGTTTTACGGCGCGGGGGATATTGACGGCCTGCGGAACACCTTCCGCATCAAGGTGCTGGAATCCATTTTCCTGCTGACGCTGGCTTTCGTCGCGCTGATCGGGTTCAACGAGCCCCTGATCTCCATTTTCCTCCAGGGGGACGGCGACCCGGCCCTGGCCCAGGCCATGCTGCGGGACAGCCGGGATTACCTCATGGTGATCCTGTTCGGCCTGCCCGCCTTTGCCCTGACCCAGTGCTACGCGGGCACCCTGCGGGAAATGGGGGAAACCCGCCTGCCCATGATCGCCAGCGTGACCGCGGTAGCGACCAACGCCCTGTTCAATTATCTGCTGATTTTCGGCAAGCTGGGCCTGCCCCGGCTGGAAGTGGTGGGCGCGGCGCTGGCGACGGTCATCAGCCGGTACGTGGAATTGGGCATCGTCATGGTGTTCACCCATAAGCACCACGCCCGGTTTTCCTTTATCGAGGGCGCGTTCAAAACCCTGCGGGTGCCCGGCGTTCTTATGCGCAAGGTGCTGCGCATGGGCGCGCCGCTGCTGACCAACGAATTGCTCTGGTCCGTCGGCATGAGCACCCTTACCGCCGTCTATTCCCTGTGCGGGCTCACGGTGGTGTCCGCCCTGAGCATCACCTTCACCATTTCCAACCTGTTCAACTCCGTGTATTTCTCCATGGGCACGGCGGTTTCAGTCATGATCGGCCAGGATCTTGGCGCGGGCGATTTCGAGCGGGCCAAGGGGGACGTGTGGAAGCTGATCGCCTTCGCCGTGGCGGTGGCCGTCACCATGGGCCTGCTGCTGATCCTTACGGCGCCCCTGATCCCCCAGGCGTACAGCGGCGTGACCGAGGACGTGCGGCAGACCGCCACGCGGCTGCTCACCGTTACGGCCTTCGCCATGCCCCTGTACGCTTACGCCCACTGCTCCTATTTCACCCTGCGCTCCGGCGGAAAAACGGTGATCACCTTCCTGTTCGACAGCGGCTATACCTGGGTGCTTTCCGTGCCCCTGGCGCTGCTCATGGTGCGGGTGATCCACGCGGACGTGATCGTGGCCTACGCCGTGGTGGAGGGGGCCAACCTGCTCAAATGCATTTTGGGCTACTGCTTCATCCGTTCCGGCTCCTGGGTCCAGAATCTGACGCATATTGCAGAATGAAACCCTTCGGTTGCGGCCGCCGTTTCGGGAGTGACGAACGGCGGCGATTTTTTGAATTTCACGGAAGCGAAGCTTCACAGACTTGACAAAGGGCCCGCCATGAGTATAATAAGATGTACAGACTGGCAGAAAGCCAGCCGGAAAATTAAATCGGAAAGGAAGAATCCCAATATGAAGAAAGTTCTTGCTTTTGCTCTGGTTTTGGCGATGGCATTCTCCGTGTGCGCGTTCGGCGCGTCCGCGGAAGATTACACCATCCGCATCTACTCCAACTCCAATTCCTCCGAGCGCGTGGAATGGCTGGTGCGCGCCGCCAAGGAAGCGGGCTTCACCATCAAGCTGGATGACAACACCGTTTATTCCGGCGACGATAAGGCCGTGCAGGCCGCCAACGAAGGCAAGGATGCCGACGTGATCTTCGGCCTCAACGAAACCCGCTGGACCCAGCTGGTGAACGGCGAATACGAGAACCTCAAGATCATGGACTGGACTCCCTCCTGGGCGGACAAAGTGGGCGATTTCAAATTTGACGGAAAAGCCTACGGCCTGGTGATCCAGAACGTGCTGATGCTCTACCGCACCGACGAACTGGGCACCAACGGCGAAGCGCTGCATTTCCAGCACTGGGCCGACCTGGTGAACAGCGGCCTTAAGTGGTATCGCCAGGGCAAGGTAGGCGGCACCACCAACAACAACATCAACAGCTCCATGCTCTATCCCTTCGTCGATCCCTCCTCTCCCGCGGGCGGCGTCTCCATCGAAGGCTGGAAGACCCTGTGGGCTTACTGCGCGGGCGGCAACTACACCGGCGACAAGTACGGCCTGGATCCCATCATCCGCGGCGACGTGCAGGTAAGCACCTTCTATTCTTCCTCCCTGTACGGCAACATTGATTCCGCCGTGGACGGCGGCACCTTCGACAATCCGCTTCGCGGCACCACCCAGCCCGAAAACTGGAACCTGGTGGAGATTGACGACGGCACCTTCTACATCGCCGAATACCTGGGCATCGTAGAAAAGGAAGGCCGCACCGAAGCCCAGACCGAAGCTGTGAAGGCGTTCGCGGAATGGTTCGGCTCCGCCGAAACGCAGATCGCCTGGTCTGAAGAATTCGACAGCTACCCCTGCAACCAGGATGCCGCCGCCGAGCTCTTCGATGAAACCCCGGCCATCTACACCATCAAGAATTTCGCCCTGAACGAGGTGGAGGGCACGGGCATGAACTATGCCAGCTATGTGTCCGCTCACCTGCCTGTATGGACCAACATCGAAACCAACCTGGGCTTCTTCTGGGCGGACAACAACGCCGCGCCCGCGGAACCCGATTGGGAGAATCTGGACTGGGCGACCCTGACCCAGAAAGCTGAATAAACGCTGACACCGGATGAAATATCCGGCGGGCGGGCCCGGCCCAGGGCCCGCCTTTTTATCAGACCGGCGTCCGCAGGAGGGCGCAGGGCTGAAAGCAGGCAACAAGAAAAAAAGGAGCGGATGGCCTTGATCAAATTAACGGACATCGTCGTGAAATTCGGCGATTTTGAAGCGCTGCACAACATCAATGTTCATGTGAAGGAGGGCGAGTTTTTCACCTTCCTGGGGCCGTCCGGCTGCGGCAAGACCACCACGCTGCGCACCATTACCGGCTTTATCGAGCCGGTTTCCGGCAAGGTGGAAATGCAGGGAAGGGACATCACCCGGGTGCCTATCGAAAAGCGCAATATCGGCATCGTGTTCCAGAGCTACGCCCTGTTCCCCACCATGACGGTGCACGATAACATCGCCTTCGGCCTGAAGATCAAAAAGCTGCCCAAGCCGCAGATCGAGGAAAAGGTGAAAACCATCGCCCGGAAGGTGGATCTCACCGACGAGCAATTGCAGAAGGCCGTCAGTCAGCTGTCCGGCGGCCAGCAGCAGCGCGTGGCCATCGCCCGCGCCCTGGTGACGGAGCCCGCCATCATCTGCATGGACGAGCCGCTTTCCAACCTGGACGCCAAGCTGCGGGTGCAATTGCGCAACGAGCTGAAAAAGATGCAGCGGGAATTCGGCATCACCACCATTTATGTGACCCACGACCAGGAAGAAGCCCTCACCCTGTCCGACCGCATCGCCGTGTTCAACAAGGGCTACATCGAACAGATCGGCACGCCCAACGAGGTATACAACCACTCCCAGACCGAATTTGTCGCCAATTTCATCGGCGATATCAACCGGCTGGAGGAAGCCGCGGTATCCGGGCTCCAGCTGGATCCCCAGCGGCATCACTTTATCCGCCTGGAGCGGGTGCGGGTGAACCGGCCCAAGGAAGAGAACGAGTTCCAGTGCCCCGGCGTCATCGAAAGCCGGGAATACTACGGGCTGTATATCAAGTATTACATCCGGGCGGCGGGCCAGGCGGTCAAGGTGATCGAAAAGAACGACGGCATCAATATCTACGAGGTGGGCGACCAGGTCACCGTGGGTATCCACCCGCAGGACGTGATGTCCTACGACGCCTGACGGCGGGAGGAAACAAAGATGCAGAAAACCTTTTCTTCTCCCGGCGGAAAGCGGGAATGGCTGAATCCGTCTCTGCTGTATAAAGTATTCGGCGGCGTTCTGTTCGCGTATCTGTTCCTGGGTTTCATGGTGCTGCCTTGCATCAACACCCTCACATCCATTTTCACCACCAAGGATGCCGCCGGCAATATCGATCCCCTGGCGGTGATCCGTTTTTTCCTGGCGGGCAGCATGCCCTCCTTCCTGTGGAATTCCCTGAAGCTGGCCGTGTGCCTGGTGGTCACGGTGAACGTGGTGGGCATTTCCATCGTGCTGCTGACGGAATACTTTGATATCAAGGGCGCGAAGATCCTGCGCTTAGGCTACATGACCACCCTGATCTACTCCGGCGTGGCGCTGGTCACCGGCTATCAGTTCCTGTACGACAGCAACGGCATTGTAACCAAATGGCTGGTGGAAATGTTCCCTCAGATCAATAAGCAATGGTTTTCCGGGTTCAGCGCGGTGCTCTTTACCATGACTTTCGCCTGCACCAGCAACCACGCCCTGTTCCTGCGCAACGCCATCCGCAATATTGACTACAACACCGTGGAAGCCGCCCGGAACATGGGCGCCAAGCCCTTCAAGGTGCTGCTCAAGGTGGTTATGCCCACCCTGCTGCCCACCCTGTTCAGCCTGACGGTGATGACCTTCATCACCGGCCTGTGCGCCATGAGCGCGCCCACCCTTCTGGGCTTTAACTCCATCAATCCCGAAATCGTGCGTCTGGCCGGCTCCTCCGTGGCGGACGAGAGCTTCCCTCAGGCCCGCGCCGCCTTGCTCTCCATCATCCTGGCCATGTTTACCATGATCCTGCTAACCGTGCTTAACCATTATGAGCGCAAGGGGCATTACCTGTCGGTGAGCAAAACCAAGGCCAAGCTGCAAAAGCAGAAGATTCAGAACCCTGCGGCCAACGTGCTGGCACATATTTACGCCTATGTGCTCTTCATCATTTACATGACCCCCGTGGTCATGATCATCGTGTTCTCCTTCCAGAATTGGGCCGCCGTCCGCAATAAGGTGCTCAATCCCTCCCAATGGACGCTGATCAATTATTTCGGCAGCGAGAACTATCAGTATACCCGTTCCAACGGCAAAACCGCCACCCGCTTCAACGCCATTTCCGGCGTATTCTCCAACGAGAAAACCGTGGGCGGCATCCGGCTGAGCTTCATCATGGCGGCCTTGGCCGCGGCCCTGGCCTGCGTCATCGTGGTGATAGCCGTCAACTATATTTTCAAGCACCGCAATAAGAAGCGCGCCGCCCTGGTGGAAGGGTGCCTGCTGTTCCCCTGGCTGCTGCCCACCATTCTGATCTGCTACAGCTTCCGCATCTTCTTCAACGGCGAAGTGTGGTATGTATTCAACCAGAACCTGTATTATCAGGAGAATGTGCGCATCCTGATCATTCTGGCATATACGGTGGTCAAGCTGCCATTCGCCTTGCGCATGGTGAAGGCGGCGTTCTACGCCATCGACGAGGAACTGGTGGACGCGGCCAGGAACCTGGGGGCATCGGGGCTGGTGACGTTCCTGAAGGTGAAGCTGCCCATCGTGCTGCCCAGCGTTCTGGCGGTGTTCGCGCTGAACTTCAACGCCCTGTTTACCGAGTACGACATGGGCGCCACCTTCCAGAAATCCGAGGGCACCACCTATGCCATGGTGATCCAGAGCATGTGCAACGAGGAAGGACGGGACAGCATGAACATGAACGCCTCCGGCCGCCGCTGCGCCGCTACGGTGTTCATCATGCTGGTCAGCGGACTGATCCTGTACCTGGTCTACGGCGTCGGCGCCCGGGATTTGGGCGAACGCCTGGAACGCCGGGAAAAGCGCCGCCGCTTCTGGCGGAAGATCACCGGCCGCGCTGCCAAGGACGCTCCCGCGGCGGAAAAAGCATAACCCAAAACAAAGAATCGCTGCCCCGGATTTCCGGGACAGCGTCAGGGTGTCGACAAAGTCGACACCCTGCCATCGAAAGCCAGCTAAAGCAGGCTTTCGATGGTTTCATCAGTTTTTTGTAAAATGGCGTTTTCGGGCA
>CACWWM010000082.1 GCA_902764565.1 uncultured Eubacteriales bacterium | reverse complement strand
CCGAACCTACGGCGGAACCCACGGCGGAACCCACCGCTGAACCCACAGCAGAACCGACCGCCGAGCCGACTGCCGAACCGACGGCGGAGCCCACAGCCGAACCTACGGCGGAACCGACCGCAGAGCCTACGGCAGAGCCCACGGCTGAACCCACAGCAGAACCGACCGCTGAACCCACTGCCGAGCCGACGGCCGAACCGACGGCGGAGCCCACAGCCGAGCCCACCGCTGAACCCACGGCGGAGCCTACCGCAGAACCCACCCAGACGCCCCAGGCCGACCTGACCCGCGGCGGCGGCACGGTGAGCATGAACGGCACCGCTGCTTCCGTGGACTGGTATCGGGATCAGGCCAACAGCCTCATGATCAGCCTGCACGATCTGGCGGAAGCTTTGGGCTGGCCCTGCACCGGCCCCGGCCCCTACACCATCCTGGAGCATGAAGTGGCGGTTTCCTACGCCGACGGCGCTGTGCTCGCCCTGACCGTGGACGGCGCTTCCCTCGCCAGCAATGCCTTGGTCTGGCAGAACGATCTGTTCGTGGGCGAAGATTTCCTGACCGCCCTGGGCCTGACCGTCCGCGTCCAGAACGATACGGTGATCCTGGAAACCAACTGAAACAGGAAACGTTGAGGGCGCTGCCCTCAAGCTCCCGCTGGGGTGGAAGTTCCACCCCAGACCCCGCCAGTTGTAAACATCATTTCATTTGAAAACACACATTTTCCCGCTGTCATATTAGCAGCAGATACGCATATGACAGTAGGAAGATGTGTGTTTTTTAAGTCAGGCCATGTTCATAGATATGGGTCCAGGGCCCAAGCGGGCCCTGGTTCAGGGGTCCGGGGGCTGAAGAAGCCCCCGGCGTCCCCCTTACTTCACCGTCCGCATGGCGCGCATGGCGTTCAGGATGGCGATAAAGCACACGCCCACGTCGGCGAACACCGCGGCCCAGAGGGGGGCCAGGTGCAGCACGCCCAGGGCCATGACCAGGAGCTTGACGGCCAGGGAGAAGATCACGTTCTGGCGCACGATGGCCCGGGTGCGGCGGGCGATGCGGATGGCGGCGGGGAGCTTCAGGGGGTCGTCGTCCATGAGTACCACGTCCGCCGCTTCGATGGCGGCGTCGGAGCCCAAAGCGCCCATGGCCACGCCGATGTCGGCGCGGGCCAGCACGGGGGCGTCGTTGATGCCGTCGCCCACGAAGATCAGCGCGCCCTGATCGCCTTTTTCGCGGAGCAGGTCTTCCACCTTTTCCATTTTGCCGTCGGGCAGCAGCCCGGCGTAAATTTCATCCATGCCGATGGCGCGGCCCACGGTTTCGGCGGCGTGCTCCCGGTCGCCGGTGAGCATGACCGCTTTTTTCACGCCCAGCGCCCGCAGGGCGGAAACGGCGTCCTTCGCGCCGGGCTTGATTTCGTCGGCGATGACGATATATCCGGCATACTTGCCGTCCACGGCTACGTGGGCCACGGTGCCCGCCGTCTGCACGGCGCCGCAGGAAACGCCTTCCAGGGCCATGAGCTTTTCATTGCCCACGGCTACCCGCCGGCCGCCCACCTGGGCGCGCACGCCGTGGCCGGAGATTTCCTCCGCGCCCTCCGCTTTCAACTGGGATTCTTCCTGCCCGCAGGCTTCCAGCAGGGATTGGGCGATGGGGTGCGTGCTGAACGCTTCCGCCGCGGCGGCCAGGGAAAGCAGGCCCTGGGCGTCGCCGTTTTCGGCGTGCACGTCCGTGACGGAAAAGCTGCCCCGGGTGACGGTGCCGGTCTTGTCGAACACGGCGATTTCCGTTTTCGCCAGGGTTTCCAGATAGCCCGCGCCTTTAATCAGGATGCCCCGCCGGGACGCGCCGCCGATGCCGCTGAAAAAGGTGAGGGGCACGGAAATAACCAGGGCGCAGGGGCAGGAAATGACCAGGAAGGTGAGGGCGGCGGTGATCCATTGGTTCCAGTCGCCCCCGAAGAACAGGGGCGGCACCAGGGCGGCCAGCACGGCCAGGCCCACCACCACGGGGGTATAGATCCGGGCGAAGCGGGTAATGAACCGGTCGGCCTTGGATTTGGTTTCCCCGGCGTGCTCCACCAGCTCTAAGATGCGGGCCACGGTGGAATCCTCATAGGCGTGGGTCACCCGCACGCGCAGCACGCCCTGAATGTTCACGCAGCCGCTTAAAACCGCGTCCCCTTCCTTCACGGGCCGGGGTGCGCTTTCCCCGGTGAGGGCCACCGTGTTCAGGGAGGAAGCGCCTTGCAGCACCGTGCCGTCCAGCGGCACCTTTTCGCCGGGACGGATCACGATGGTTTCCCCCACCTGCACGAAGCCCGGCAGGATGGTTTCCACCCGGCCATCCCGCTCCACGTTGGCGGAATCGGGGCGGATGTCCATGAGCCCGGCGATGGATTCCCGGCTCTGATCCACGGCGTAGTCCTGGAAGAACTCGCCCACCTGATACAGCAGCATCACCGCCACCGCCTCGGCGTATTCCCCAATGCAGAACGCGCCCACCGAAGCCACGGTCATCAAAAACATTTCATCCAGGGCCTGGCCGTGCAGGATGCTTTTCAGCGCCTCCCAGGCCACCGAGTAGCCCACCACCAGCCAGGAAAGCACATACAGGGCGATTTTCAGCCCCTCCGATAAGGGCAGCAGCAGGCCCGCGGCGAGCAGCACCGCGCTGACCCCAATGCGGATCAGCATGATTTTCCGTTCGCCCTCTTCCCCGTGGCCGTGTTCGTGTCCATGGTCGTGGCCGTGGCCGTGGCTGTGACCATGCCCGTGCTCATGCTCATGGTGCTCGTGTTCATGATGTTCGTGCTCATGCTCATGGTGCTCATGGTGTTCATGTTCTTCCTCGTGGTCATGATGGCAATGCTCGCAATGCTTGCTCATACCGTTTCGCCTCCGTTCATTCGCAAAGATGCTCCATGCCCATGCCGATGATGGTGCGCACGTGGTCGTCCGCCAGGGAATAATAAATGGTTTTGCCCTCCCGTCGGAATTTCACCAGCTTGCTTTGCTTCAATACCCGCAGCTGATGGGAAATGGCCGACTGGGTCATGCGCAGCAGCTCCGCGATATCGCACACGCACATTTCCGCCTCGAACAGCACATACAGAATTTTGATCCGGGTACTGTCCCCGAAAATGCGGAACAGCTCCGCCAGGTCGTAGAGCATTTCCTCGTCCGGCATATCCTGGTTCACGCTGGAAATCAAATCGGGATGCAGGGTTTCCCCCGTCCCCTGTTCCATCCGTTCCTGTTCGTCCATCAGAATCATCCTTTCATTTGAACATCTGTTCATATGTTATGATATGACAAACCGGAGCGTTTGTCAAGGGGGAAAAGAAAAAAACTCATGCCGCCGCATGAGCTGCAAAAGTGGTATGAAGCACCGGGCAGACGAGGCGAGAAGATGGGAAGATGTTTTTGTTTGAAACCCCTATGCGATTACACTACGCGTTCAAATAAAAGTATTCTCAAATCGTTGGCTTGTCCAACCGCACAGTGTGTGCGCAGAATCTCTGGAGCTTCTCCAGAGGTTTTTTCATTATCAGTATACCATGAAAAATATGGAAAGTAAATCATTAGCTTGAATTGGATCAGGGCCGCCGCTTGCGCTGCAAAACCGCCGCGAAGCATCATGCAGGCAAGGGCACAAAAAATGCAAATTTTTTTTGAAATTCTTTCCTTCGGGGGTGGCGCAACGGCGGGAAGTATGCTAAAATGCAATGTGGTGCTGACCAAGCGCTTTTTTGGAGGTTGTAACTTATGAGCAGAGTAAGCAGGATGTTCGCCGCTGCGGGCATCGGCGCGGGCGAGGGCGTATTGATCCACAAGCCCTCCAACATCTTTTATTTAAGCGGCTACACCGGCGAAGGGCTCCTGGCCCTGGGCGAAGGCTTTCAGGCCATCGTGACCGATTTCCGCTACACCGAGCAGGCCGAGCGTCAGGCGCCCGGCTGGCAGGTGCTGATGGTGGAAAAGGGCGTGAACCACGCTATGCTGGCCGCCAGGCTCTTCGCGGAGCACGGCGTCAAGGCCGTCCGCTACGAGGACGACGAAGTGACCGTCCGTTCCTTTGAAAAGCTGAAAAAGGATATCCCCGGCGTGGAATTTTCTCCCCTGAACGGCGCGCCCGAAAAAGTCCGGCGGATCAAGGACGAAAAGGAACTCAAATGCATCGAGGAAGCCTGCGACATTTCCTGCCGCGCCTTCGAGCAGTTCCTGCCCAGGATCAAGCCCGGCATGACGGAAAAGCAATTGCAGCTGATGCTGGACTACACCATGCTGGAGCTGGGCGGCGATTCCCTGGCCTTCAACACCATCGTGGCTTCCGGCGTCAACGGTTCCCTGCCCCACGCCATCCCCAGCGACAAGAAGGTGGAAAAGGGCGAAATGATCACCTTCGACTTCGGCGCGAAAAAGGGCGGCTACTGCGCGGACATGACCCGCACCGTATCCCTGGGCCAGCCCAGCCCGGAAATGAAGAAGATTTACGATACCGTGCTCCGCGCCCAGGAAGCCTGCGAGCAGGCCCTTTTCCCCGGCAAGGTCTGCAAGGATATCGACACCATCGCCCATGAGATCATCGACGCGGCGGGCTACAAGGGCCGCTTCGGCCACGGCCTGGGCCACAGCGTGGGCATTGACATTCACGAGGAGCCCCGTCTTTCCCAGCTCTGCGAAGACAAGCTGGAGCCGGGCGTGACCATGACCGTGGAACCGGGCATCTATGTGCCGGGCCTGGGCGGCGTCCGCATCGAGGACACCTGCGTCATCACCGAAAACGGCTGGCACTCTTTCGTTTATGCACAAAAGGCGCTGCTGATCCTGTGATCGGCCCCTTATGTCAATACACCAACAAGAAAATGGAGGAAGAACAATGATTACTGCTGGCGATTTCAAAAAGGGCATCACCATCGAATGGGACGGCGGCGTGTGGAACATCGTGGATTTCCAGCACGTGAAACCCGGCAAGGGCGCTGCCTTCGTGCGCACCAAGATCAAGAACGTCATGACCGGCGCCGTGGTGGAACGCACCTTCAACCCCACCGACAAAATGCCCCGCGCGATCATCGAAACCAAGGAAATGCAGTACCTGTACAACGACGGCGACCTCTACTACTTCATGGACCCCGAAACCTACGAGCAGATGCCTCTGGGCAAGGACGCCGTGGAAGACGCCATCCAGTACGTGAAGGAAAACATGAACGTCACCATCCGCTACTTCAAGGGCCAGGCCTTCTCCGTGGAAGCGCCCAACTTTGTTGAGCTGGAAATCACCAAGACCGAACCCGGCTTCAAGGGCGATACCGCTACCAACAACTTCAAGCCCGCCACCACTGAAACCGGCCTGGAAATCCAGGTGCCCCTGTTCATCAACATCGGCGACGTGATCAAGATCGACACCCGCACCGGCGAATACCTGTCCCGCGCTTAAGGAACGTGAATATGATTCTGGGGGAAACCATTCTTTTGAGTCAAAAGAATGGTTTCCCCCAGCCCCCTTTCCAAGAAAACCGCAAGGGGAATCGGTATTCTTTGCCACAACGCATAAGCATTTTAGGAGGTAATATGAATAATCTGTCTGATCGGGTATCCTACCTGAAGGGCCTGGCTGAGGGCCTGAAGCTGGACACTGAAAAAAGCGAAGGCAAGCTGATCGAAAAGATCCTGGAAGTGCTTGCCGACATCAGCGCCGAAATCGCCTCCATCCGGGAAGATCACGACGATCTGAGCTCCTACGTGGAAGCCATCGACAACGATCTGAGCGACCTGGAAGACGCCGTTTTTGAAGACGACGACTTCGAGGACGAAGACGAAGAAGAAGAGGACGAGGACGACAGCGTGGTGGAATACACCTGCCCCCACTGCGGCGAAGAAATGACCTTTGAGGTGGATTCCTTCGACTTTGACGAGGATTACCTCTGCCCCAACTGCCATCAGCCCCTCTTCCCCGAAACCCCCGACGACGAAGAAGAATAATCCTTGATGGAAAAGCGCCTTTGGGCCGTTGATCGGCTTACAAAGGCGCTTTTTTCGTATTATCACGAATACTTGTATAATTTGCAACAAGGCAAGTACCCTTTATGGCTTTCTCGGAAAGGGGGCTGGGGGAAACCACTCTTTGGCCCGCAAAGAGTGGTTTCCCCCAGAAAACT
Organism: uncultured Eubacteriales bacterium; assembly: GCA_902764565.1. Lineage (GTDB taxonomy): Bacteria > Bacillota > Clostridia > Christensenellales > Aristaeellaceae > RUG563. The sequence goes on along the minus strand of CACWWM010000082.1, from coordinate 5,793 downwards.
TCCCACGTTTATTTCCAGTTTTCCCACAGCCGCATAAACCCTTCCAGCAGTCCCGGCAGCCGCACGTCCTGGGCCGCCACGGCGGGCAGCTGGGCGATTCGTTTGCCCGACAGCAGCACCCACACATTGCCCAGGGGATCCCCGGCCCGCACCGGCGCGGTGACGGATTCCGGCAATTCGGCCTCGAAGCTCAATTGATCCTTCATGCCGGAGCGCAGCAGCAGCGACAGCCCCGCCCCCAGCGCCGCGTCCACCTGATCCTTGGCCCCTAATTTCACCGGCACCTGCATGCCGATCCAGTCCCCTTCCCGGGCAACGGGCGTTAAGGAATAGGCGGAAAAGCCGTAATCCAGCATGGCCCGGGCCTCGTCGAACCGGGTCTGGCTGTTGGGCACCCCCAGCACCACCGCGATCAGGCGCATGCCGTTCCGTTGGGCCGTGGCGCTCAGGCAATACTTGGCCTCGCTGGTGGAGCCGGTCTTCATGCCGTCGCAGTCCTTGTAAAACCGCACCAGGCGGTTGGTGTTGGTCAGATCCGTCACCCGGCCCGAAGGGTGGGTCAGGTTATCCAGCCAAATCGAAGAATAGGTAAAATACGCCGGGTGCTTCGCCACCTCCCGGGACAGCGCCGCCACGTCCCGGGCGCAGGTATACTGTCCCTCGGCGGGCAGGCCGGTGCAGTTCACATAATGGCTGTTTTCCAGGCCCAGCGCCGCCGCCTTTTCGTTCATGAGGGTGGCGAAGGCTTCCTCCGTGCCCGCCGTGTACTCCGCCAGGGCCGCCGCCGCGTCGTTGGCGCTGGCGATGATGGTGGCTTTCAGCAAATCCTTCAGGGGATATACGGCGTGGGCGTCCAAAAACGCCTGAGAACCGGGCTGGGCCGCCGCCGCCGCGGACACGGTGATTTTGTCCTCCAGCGTGAACGCCCCCTGATCCAGCTTTTCCAGCACGATCAGCAGCGTCATCAGCTTATTGACCGACGCGGCGGGCCGCCGCTCGTCCGCGTTCTTTTCAAAGATCACCGCCCCCGTTTCCGCCTCCATCAAAATGGCGCTGGGGGCCGTCAGGGTCATGGGCGCGCCCTGCTCCATGGGCTCCGCCAGGGCGGGCGCTGCCAGCGTCAGGCATACCAGACAAGCGAACACACGAAAAAAACGGGCCATGCTTTCTTCCTCCTTAAACGGAAAAGATTTCGGTGATAGCATGGCCCGTTAAGCGCCGTTTCATGCAGCGATTTGTAATATGGTTTATTGCTTCAGCGCGTCGATTTCCGCCTGCACCTTTTCTTTGGTGGCGTAGTTCAGAGGGGAGAAGCGGCCCTCCAGGGCTTTTTCCAGCTTTTCAATGGCTGCCTGCTTATTGCCCGCCTCCTTATCGTACTGGGCCAGGAAATAGAGGGTGTCGATCTGGCCTTCCTTAATGCTGTGGGCCTTATCGAAGTATTCCTTGGCCTTTTCCTTATCGCCCAGCAGGCGGTAATAGGTCTGGCCCATATTGTCAAGCACCACGGCGTCCTCGTCGTCGTATTCCACGGCCTCCTGGTTGTAGGCCAGGGCCTTTTCCGCGTCGCCCGCCTCGATGTACAGGAAGCCCAGAGACTGATAGGTAATGCCGCATGCGCCCTTGCGGTGGGAAGCTTCCAGCAGGTTGATGGCCTTATCCAGCTCGCCCAGCTTGTATTGGGCCACGGCGTAGTCCATCAATAATTCCTGACGGCGGGAGGGGTCCAGATCGGGGGCCTTTTCCGCTTTTTTCAGGATTTCCTTTACTTTCAGATAATTTTCTTCGCCGCCTTCCCGCAGCAGCATCACGCTGTAAGGCAGCATATAGGCGGCGGAGAGATAGCCCGCCGCGTATAATTGCTCATAGGCTTCCCGGGCTTCGGCGGTTTTTCCCCGCTGGTGATTCATCAACGCTTTGCGGGCTTTGAACCCATCCATGATTCCCATTGTCGTTCAATCCTTTCTTCTTGCTTTCAGCAGCAGGCGTTCCAATCGCTTTTGCAGCGGGGCCATATCGGCGTCCGGCTGATCCGACGCCAGGACGATCGCTTTTCTTGTATATTCGATGGCAGCGGGGATATCCCTTCTTTTGTGCTCGCAGATTTTGGCCATAGCGATCAGCGGGCCCGGCCCGCCCTGCCGGTCGGCGATCATGCGGCTGTATACCCCGGCCGCCGCTTCCCAATCGCCTTCCCGGCGGAAGGTTTCCGCCATGCGGCCCCGGGCCAGGATGGACACGCTGCCCTGATCCGCCGCCCGGTAGCATACCCGGGCCTTTTCATTTTTCCCCCGCTTTTCGTACACCCGGCCCAGGCTGAACACGTCCTCCGGGGCCTGGGCCAGCAGGGGCATATCGTGCAGGCGCATGAGCCGATCCAGAATGTGGGCCAGGGATACGATGTCCTGCGAGTTGTGATCCAGAATATCGGTGAGCAGGGAAAAATCCCCGGTTTTGAGGAAGGAAAAATACCGCTCCGGTACCAGCGCCCCCGGCAGATCGTTTTCCCGGGTGAGGCCCAGCACCGCTTCCTCCAAGCTGGTGAGGTTGCACTTTTTCAGCCGCAGCTTCCATACCCTGCGGGAGGTGGGCAGCAAGTCCACATGAGGCTTTTTCTGATACAGCTCCCGCATGCGCTGCATGGTGAAGCGCGCTTCCAGCAGGGGCAGATCGAAGGTGGCCCCGTTGAAGGTGCACAGCACCCGCCGCTTTTGCATTTCCTCCGCCACGTGGGCAAGGAGCAGCGCTTCCTCGTCGTAATCCCGCATCAGATACTGGCGCACGGTGAAGCCCTGTTCGTCAAAAAAACCGACGCCCACCAGGAACGCCACCGTGCCCGCCCCGTGGGACAGCCCCGTGGTTTCCGTATCCAGGAAGCAAATGTCCTCCCGGCGGAAATCCTCATAGGGCAGGCCCTGCATGATCTCCAGGCACGCGCCGGAGAGCAGGGGGGGCAGGGTGAACTGGGAAAGAGGAAAAGATACCTCCTTCACCATGCAGTCCTTGGGCGCGGGCTTTGCCGCCTTGGGCTTTCCCGCCCCGGCGGCCTTGAGCTTATCCCGCAGGGAAAGCATCCTGCAGCGCCTCCCTTAATAGAAGATGGAAAGTTCCTCTTCCCCGTCTTCGTCGTCCAGTACGGTGACCCGGTTGACCTGGGCGCGCTGAATGATCAGCTCCCGGAAATCGCCGCCCCGGGCTTCCCAATCGGCGATATACGCCTGCCATTCCTCGGTGAATTCCTCCAGGGACAGATGGTTTTCCATGATGTAGGCGGCGGCTTCCTTACCCACGTAGCGGAAATGCCAGGGCTCGAACTTGATGCCGGTGCTTTCCTCCTTGTCGGCCATGTAGCGCAGGATGAAGCCGTATTCCGCGCAGTGGGCTTCCATCCATTGCGCTTCCCTGGTTTTGGCGAATTCCTTATTCATGCCGTCCTTTTTCGTCCATTCGTAGTTGAGAATGTCCGCGCCAAGGCCGGTCTGATGGTCGCTGGCCCCGGGATAGGACACCAGCCCGTCGTCCCGGCCCAGCTTATCCAGGCGGTTGTTGTACATGGTTTTCTGGGTCTGATAGGTGCGGTAGGCGCTTTTCAGGTACAGGGTCAGTCCATCCTGCTGGGCGGCGGCGAACATGGCGTTGATGGCGTCGTTGGCCGCCTGACGAAGCTCGGGCTTGCCCGCATCGGAGGACTTTTTGCAGGTGGTGTTCACCAGATCGTTGGGCGCGTAATCGCTGGCAAGCAAATGCTGCCGGTTCGCCAGGATGATATATTCGTCGAAATCATCCAATATTTCCGGCGATAAAGGGTATTCCCAGTCCGGCATCCCCTCCGCCCGGACGGGCAGCGCGGCCAGCACAAGCAGCGCCGAAAGAAACAGCAGCGTCAGTTTTCTGACCATCATTCAGCCCCCTCCCCCGCCAAGGCGGCCTGGGCCGCGCGAAGCTGGGCGACATAGTATTCAAAGGGTATATCCAGCTCGTGAATGCGGGCGGCGTGCTCCTTGCCCACATAGCGGATGTGCCAGGGCTCGTACATGTAGCCCGTCACTTCCTCCCACTCGGCCTTATAGCGGATGATGAAGCCGAAGCGGTGGGCGTTTTCCGCCACCCACTGGCCTTCCGGCGAATCGCCGAAGGACTTGCTCAGATTGGTGTTCTTCCTGCGGCCCACGTCCATGGCCAATCCCAATTGGTGCTCGCTGCACCCCGCCGGAGCGGACACCCGCAGGGCCTCTTTTTGCCCACGGTCTCGATCTTCCGCCGGTGAATGGCCGCCTGCTTGCCGTAGCTGCGGTAGCCGGAAACGGCCACCAGGAGATAGCCCTCTTCCGCTTCGGCGGCGGCGAACATTTCTTCCAGCGCCTGGGCCGCTTCCGCCCGCAGCATGGTGGTATCGTTGCCGCCCCGCACCTTGGGCGTTACCAGATCGTTTGGCACATAATCCGCCGTGACGGCGTAATCCCGATTGATCAGGAACAGATTGCCCCCTAAATTTGCCTCGTTCACATAGGCGTCCACCGCCGTCTGGCCCAGGGAAAGAAGCGTCAGGAGCAGGCTCAACAACTTCGCAAGCATTATGGCCTCCGTATTGCAAAGAGTTGAGAGTGTAGCGTTGAGAGTTGAGATTTATATAGTTTTCAATCTGCATTTCGTAAATCCAGATGGCAAAAACATATCTATACTTATATCTCAACTCTCCACTCTCAACTCTTTTTATCCCTTTTGTATCATATCCCCGTATTTGGCCGCGATCTGCCCCGCCGCGTCGGCGGGCAGCATCACCGTGACCCGGGTGCCGGTATCTTCATAATTTTCTTCAGTCACCCGGCCCTTTTGCCGCAGCTCGCCCATGACGGCGTAGCGGTCAAAGGGCACAAGCAGGGTGAGCTGCTGCTCCTTTTTGCGCAGTTCCCCCGCGATGGCGGAAAGCAATCGATCCAGGCCCGCGCCGGTTTTCGCGGAAATGCGCAGGGCCCCCGGCATGATGGGCAGCACCTCTTCCCCGGCGGGGATCAGGTCGCTTTTGTTCAGCACGTCGATCCGGGGCTGGGTATCGGCCCCGATCTGGGAAAGCACTTCCTCCACCACCCGATGCTGCTCCGGCGTATCGGGAGAGGCGGCGTCGGAAACAATCACCAGAAGGTCGGAAAGCGCCGCTTCCTCCAAGGTGGATTTGAACGCTTCCACCAGTTCGTGGGGCAGCTTGCTGATAAAGCCCACCGTGTCCACCAGCAGGAATTCGCCGCCGTCAGGCAGCTCCACCCGGCGGGATACGGCGTCCAGGGTGGCGAACAGCTTGTTTTCTGCGTACACCCCCGCGCCGGTGATGGTATTCAAAAGCGTGGATTTTCCCGTGTTGGTATACCCCACCAAAGAAACGATGGGAATGGCGTTTCTTTCCCGGTTCCGGCGGCGAAGCTGGCGCTGCTTTTGCAGGGTGTCCAGTTCGCGCTTGAGCGCCGTGATCTGCTCCCGGATGCGGCGGCGGTCGATTTCCAGCTTGCTTTCGCCGGGACCCCGGGTGCCGATGCCGCCGCCTAAGCGGGACAGGATCAGGCCCTGGCCGATGAGCCGCCCGGAACGGTATTTGAGCTGGGCCAGCTGCACCTGCAATTTGCCCTCGCCGCTCTGGGCGCGCTGGGCGAAAATATCCAGGATCAGGGTGGTGCGGTCGATCACCTTCACCCCGATGATTTCTTCCAAATTGCGGGTCTGGGCCCCGGTGAGCTCGTCATCAAAGATCACCAGATCGGCTTCCAGGGCCTGGGCGTCCAGCTGCAATTGCTGGGCTTT
>CACWWM010000081.1 GCA_902764565.1 uncultured Eubacteriales bacterium | reverse complement strand
CCGAAAACCACCTTTGAACAATATTTATCACGAAGCAATTTCATTTCCATCAATTCACTAAAAACCCGAACAGATTTTGGTAGCCAAATGAGTTATTCCCTTATATGGCTTTCTTGGAAGGGGGCCTGGGGGAAACCATTCTTTGGCCTCCAAAGAATGGTTTCCCCCAGGGTTACCCTCCTTTTACGCCTCTCCAAACAGGGCGTTGACGAATTCCTTGGCTTCAAAGGCTTGCAGATCGTCGATGCCTTCGCCCACGCCGATGTACCACACGGGAATGTTCAATTCCTTGCGGATGGCGATGGCGACGCCGCCCTTGGCGGTGCCGTCCAGCTTGGTGAGCACGATGCCGTTGATTTCGGCGGCTTCCTTGAACTGCTTGGCCTGCTGGATGCCGTTTTGTCCCGTGGTGGCGTCCAGCACCAGCATGCAGCGCATTTCGGCTTCGGGGTATTCCCGGTCGATGATGCGGCGCATTTTGCCCAGCTCGTCCATCAGGTTCTTTTTGTTGTGCAGGCGGCCCGCCGTATCCACGATCAGCAGATCGGTCTTCCGGGCCTTGGCGCTCTGCACCGCGTCGTACACCACGGCGGCGGGATCGCCGCCCTCCTTGCCCCGGATGATGGGCACCTTGGCGCGGTCGGCCCAAACGGCAAGCTGTTCGTCGGCGGCGGCGCGGAAGGTGTCGGCGGCGGCCAGCATCACGCTGCGCCCGATTTCCTGGAAACGCAGGGCCAGTTTACCGATGGTGGTGGTTTTGCCAACGCCGTTTACGCCCACCACGAACATGACCATGGGCCAGCGCAGATTGGGCCGGGGGATGTTCATTTCCTCCACCAGAATCTGCTTGAAGATTTCCTTGGCCTTGTCCGCGTCCTTGATCTTCTGCTCGTTGACCCGGGCTTTCAGCTTATCCATGATGTCCGTGGTGGCGGCCATGCCCACGTCGGCCAAAATGAGAATATCGGTCAGCTCGTCGTAAAAATCGTCGTCGACCTCCCGCGTGTTCTTGACCAGCTCGTCCACCTTGTCGGTCAGTTCGCCGCGGGTCTTGAACAAGCCCTGCTTCAAACGCTGAAAGAAACCCATGTTGATTCCCTCCTTAACAGTCGATTGATAAGTTTGGAGAGTGGAGAGTGGAGAGTGGAGTTATATATAAGTGGAAATACACTGTGGTTGCTGAGTTTTCGGAAGCAGAATGGTTGTTCATAATAAAACTTCACACTCCACACTCCACACTCCAAACTGAATCACTCATAGTCCTGCAGGTTCACCGACACCATGCCGCTGACGCCCTTTTCCTGCATGGCCACGCCGTACAGCGCGTCGCACCGCTCCATGGTGCCCTTGCGGTGGGTGACCACCACGAACTGGGTGGTCTGGGCGTATTCGCACAGGTAATCGGCGAAATAGCCGATGTTCGCTTCGTCCAGGGCCGCTTCGATTTCGTCCAGAATACAGAAGGGCGTGGGCTTGAGCTTCAGCATGGCGAACAGGATGGCGATGGCGGTCAGCGCCCGTTCGCCGCCGGACAGCAGGCTCAAAAGCTGCAATTTCTTTCCGGGGGGCTGGGCGATGATTTCGATGCCGCAGTTCAGGGCGTCGTCCGGGTCGGTGAGCTTGAGTTCCGCGTACCCGCCGCCGAACAGCCGGGCGAAGGTTTCCTTGAAATACACGCCCAGCTTGTCGAATTCCGCCACGAACTGCTTTTCCATCTGGGAAAGCAGCCGGGTGATGAGGGTTTGCAGATCGTTTTCCGCCCTTGTCAGATCCTGCTGCTGGGCGGTGAGATCGTCGAAGCGCTCCTTGGTGGCGGCGTATTCCTCGATGGCCCCCACGTTTACGTGGCCCATCTCCCGGATGCGGCCCCGCAGGCCCGCCGCTTCCTTTTCGCTGCCGGAAAGGTCGAAGGGCCCTTCGCAGCGCAGCTCTTCCGCCATGGCGTAGGTGAGATCGTAGGTGTTGAAAATGTGGTCGGTCATCACCTTTAAGTCGTTTTCCGCCCGGTCGTGGCTCAGTTCGGTGCGGTGCAGCTTCATGCTGTCCTCATCGTAAGCCTTGTGGATTTCCTCGCTCTGCCGCACGGATTCCCGCTCCCTGGCGGCCAATTCCTGACGGCGGGCGTCCAGGGCGTCGGCCTGCGTCTTTTCCTTCGCCGCCAGCGCTTCCTGGGCGCGGCAGGCTTCCTCCTGGCCTTTCAGCGTTTCTTCCGCTTCCCGGAGCTGGACTTCCCGGCTGTCGTGCTCCCGGCGCAGCTGCTCCAAAGCCTTCGCCAACTGGCTGTATTCCTGGTCCCGCCGGGCTTTATCCCGCTTCAAGGTGTCCAGGGCGTAGGAAAGCTCGGCGTATTGCAGGCGCATTTTGGTCACCAGATCGCGCTGGGCGTCGGCCTGTTCCCGGGCGGACAGCAGGGCCTTTTGCAAAGCCTCCGTTTTCTGATCCATGGCCTCCCGGTCGATGGTTTCGTTCTGGGCCAGGGTTTGGGCCTGGGCCAGATCGCGCTGGATTTCTTCAATGCTTTCGTTCAGCTGATCCCGGGCGGCCCGGGTGCGCTCCAATTGCTGGGCGGCGGCGGTCAGCTCCGCCTTGGCGTTGAACACGCGCTCCTGCTCCCGGGCGGAGGCGATTTCCTCCTGGTGCACCCGTTCCATGGCCTCGTTGCGCAGGCGCTTTAATTCCTCGCGCTTGTCCTGCATGGCGGTCAATTGCTCCCGCAGCGTCCGCAGTTCCTTTTGATCGGCGGCCAGCGCCTCCCGCATTTCCTTGATTTCGCGTTCCCGGCCCAGCAGGCTGACCGCGCTTTTCTGGGCCGTGCCGCCGGTCATGGAGCCGCCGGAGTGCATTACGTCGCCGGACAGGGTCACAAGCCTGAAAGCGTGGCGGCCCGCCCGCATGATGGGAATACCGCTGTCCAAATCCTCCGCGATGACGGTGCGGCCCAGCAGGTTTTCCATGATGCCCCGGTATTCCGGCGCGTAGGAAATGAGCTCGCTGGCTACGCCCAAGCATCCCGGCATGGAAAGCAGGCGGCGTTCCTCATTGGTGAGCACCCGGCTTTTCACGCTCGTCATGGGCAGGAACGTGGCCCGGCCCAAACGGTTGTTGCGCAGATAGTCGATCATGCGCTTGGCGGCTTCCTCGTTTTCGGTGACGATGTTCTGCAGCGCGCCGCCCAGCACCATATCGATGGCGGTTTCCAGATCCTTGGGCACCTGCATGAGCCGTGCCACCACGCCCCGGACGGAGGAATCCCCCTGGGCGTAGGAAAGGGCCTTGCGGACGGACTGGCTGTAGCCCTCCATTTCCCGGCTCATTTCTTCCAGCAGCCTTAAGCGGCTTGCGTCCCCCTGGCATTTGGCGTTCAGGCCCTGGGCCCGTTCCGCCTTTTCCTGGGTTTCCTGGGTGAGGGCGCGCAGGTTGGCTTCCGTCTGCACGGCGTCGTTTTTGAGCTGCGAAAGCCCCTCGTCCACCTGCTTAGCCGATTGCTCGGCGGCCCGGAGGGCGGCGGTCAAGGCCTGCTGCTTTTCGCCGCCTTCCTTGATGCTCGTTTCGATCTCGGTCAGGCGGTTTTTCATCTGGGCGGCGATGGCCTGCTGCCGCGCCTGCTGGTTCCGGGCGTCGGACAGGCGGTTCATGGCGGTCAGGATGTCCGCCTTGTGCCGATCCAGAATATCTTCCTTCTGCTGTACGTCCTGGAGGTAGCGATCCAGCTTCTGCTGTTCCCCGGTCAGCTCGTCCTGGGCTTTTTGCAGGGCTTCGCCGCTTTTCTGGGCGTCTTCTTCGCCCTGATCGAACAGGGCTTTCAATTCCTCCTGCCTGCGCAGGGTATCCTTGATTTCTCCGGCCACCCGTTCCAGGTTTTCCTTGCCGGATTCGATCTGGTGGGCCGTGCGGTCCCGGGCGGACTGCATTTCGTGCAGGGCGTCGCCCGCTTCCAAATGGCGCTGGCGGGCTTCCGCCAATTCCTGCTCCAGCAGGGCGGCGGCTTCTTCCAGCTTTTCACGGTCGGCGGCGTTTTCGTTGAGCCGGGCCTCGTGGTGCAGCAGCACGTCCTTCAGGCCCTCGATGGTCTTATCCAGGGCGGCGATGCGATCCTTCACCTTATCATGGCGGATCAGGAAAATATTGATTTCCAGGTGCTTTAAGCGCTCCGCCAGCTCCAAATATTCCTTGGCGGCGGCGGCCTGCTTTTCCAGGGGTTCCACCCGGGAGGCGAGCTCCTCCAAAATATCGTTGACCCGGCTTAAATTGTCCCGGGTGCGGGCCAGCTTCCTTTCCGCGTCTTCCTTGCGGACGCGGTAGGTCATCACCCCGGCGGCTTCCTCGAAAACCTGACGGCGATCCTCGCTCTTGACGGACAGAATCTCGTCGATGCGGCCCTGGCCGATGAGGGAATAGCCCTCCCGTCCGATGCCGGTATCCCGGAACAGCTCCAGAATATCCTTTAAGCGGCAGGCCGTTTTGTTCAGGTAATATTCGCTGTCGCCGCTGCGGTAGACCCGGCGGGTGACCATGACCTCGGCGAAATTGGATTTTAAGGCCCCGTCCTCGTTCTCGAAGACCAGATTCACTTCGCAGTAGGACGCCGCCTTGCGCTTGGCCGTGCCGTTGAAGATCACGTCCTCCATTTTCGCGCCGCGCAGCACCCGGGCGCTTTGTTCGCCCAGCACCCACCGCACCGCGTCGCCGATGTTGCTTTTGCCCGAGCCGTTGGGGCCTACGATGCCCGTGATGCCCTGGTTGAACACGATTTCCGTCCGGTCGGCGAAGGATTTGAAGCCGTGGATTTCCAGCTTTTTAAGGCGCATCGTTCCCCTCTTTTCCCGAACGCTTCAGTGTGTTCAGCGCGGCGGCGGCAGCCTCCTGCTCGGCGCGCTTTTTGCTGGTGCCCTTTCCCCGGGCGGCTTCCACGCCGTCCAGATATACGGCGGCGGTGAAAATCCGCTCGTGGGGCGGGCCGTCCTCGCCCAAAATCTCGTAGGCGGGCATATCCCGGCCCTGGGCCTGCACGTATTCCTGCAGGGCGCTCTTGGCGTCGGCTTCCCCGGTTTCGGAACAGTCGCCGATGAGGCGCAGCACCATTTCCCGGGCAGCGGAAAGACCCCCGTCCAGATACACGGCGGCCAGCACCGCTTCAAAGGTATCGCACAGCACGGAAGGATTCTCCCGCCCGCCGCCGGTTTCGCAGCTTTTGTCCATGCGCAGGGCCTGGCCCAAATTCACCTGCCGGGCGGCTTCCGCCAGCTTTTCTTCCCGCACCAGCTTCTGACGCAGGCGCGTCATGGCCCCTTCGTGCATTTCCGGGTGCTGCTCGTAGATTTTTTCGCTCACGCACAGCTCCAGCACGGCGTCGCCCAAAAATTCCAGCCGCTGGTTATGGTTATGCCCCAGGGAGGGGTGCGTCAGCGCCTGTTTGAGCAGCGCCGGTTTTTGGAAGGAATGGCCGATGGCCTGTTCCAGTGCCGCGTAATCCGACATTTCTTGTAAACCTTCTTTAACATTCATTCAGTAGCGGTATCCTTGCGGGAGAGTTCAGAGTACAGAGTTCAGAGTGCAGATATTATAGTCAGATGATACTCTGGATCTTTATCTGTCAGGCAAATCAATCTGAACTCTGTACTCTGAACTCTGCACTCTCTCAATAGCGCGCGTCAAATGCCCGCCGCTGATCGTAAGCCCTTCTTTAAGTAATCCGCGGGGGCGGATGGCTGCATCCGCCCCCGGCGTTATTTGGCGTTTGGATTATTGATGGGCTTCGATGTACTTGACCACGTCGCCCACGGTGCGCAGGGAGGTGATGGCGGTATCGTCCACCGTCATGTTGAAGGCGTCTTCCAGATCCATGATGAGCACCATCACGTTGGCGCTGTCCGCTTTCAGGTCTTCCACCAGGCGCTTATCGGGGGTTACGTCCTTCACGTCCATTTTGAGCTGTTTGGCGATCATGCCGGCTACCGTTTCGTATACCATTGGTACATCCTCCTTCATTCTGCTTGCAATTGCTTGGATATTTCTTTTTCTATGGATTCAACCAGGTTTTTCCGTACCATCAGCACGGCCTGGCGGATCGCGCAGGCGATAGCGTGGGCGTTGCTGGAGCCGTGGGCTTTCACCACCACGCCCTGGACGCCCAGCAGGGGGGCGCCGCCCACTTCGGTGTAATCCATGGCTTTTTTCACGCGCTTAAAGGCGGGCTTGGCCAGCAATCCGCCGATTTTGCTGCGGGTGTCGGCGTAAATTTCCTTTTTGATCATGCCAAGCAAGGTGCCCGCCACGCCTTCCATGAATTTCAGAATCAGATTGCCGGAGAACCCGTCGCACACCACCACGTCGGCCATGTCGGCGGTAATGTCCCGGCCCTCGATGTTGCCCACAAAGTTGAACGGCGCTTTTTCCATCAGGGGATAGGCGGCTTTTGCCAGGGCGTTGCCCTTTTCGGCCTCCGCGCCGATGTTCACCAGGCCCACCCGGGGATTTTCGACGCCGCGCACGGCTTTCAGGTACGCCGCGCCCATGACCCCGAACTGGGGCAGGTACTGGGGCAGGCAGTCCACGTTGGCCCCGCAGTCGATGAGGCAGAAAAAGTCCTTGCCGTTGGGCAGCAGCGGCGCGAGCGCGGGCCGTTCCACGCCCTCGATGCGGCCTAAGCGGAACATGCCGCCCGCCAGCGTGGCCCCGGTGCTTCCGGCGGATACGAAGCCGTCCGCGCCCTTTTCCCGCACCAGCAGCATGCCCTTCACCTGGGCGGAATTTTTCTTTTGCCGAATGGCCATCACGGGCGCGTCGTGATTGGTGATGATTTCGGCGCAGTCGTCGATGGCCAGCCGGTCCCGGATATCGGGGCAGTCCTGAAGCAGCTTTTCAATTTCCGCCTGGGGGCCGCCCAGGGTGATTTTCAGATCCTTGTCCGCCCGCAGGGCTTCTTTTGCTCCCTCTACGGTGCATTGGGGGGCGTTGTCGCCGCCCATGGCGTCCAGATAAATGTGAATCATGGTCTTCCTCCATCCAAAGGCTCATAAAACGACACGTTATTTTACCATATAAAAGGCGACTTGACAAGACCCGGAAAAACCGCGACGAAACCGATCAAAAATCAAAAACGCGAGGCCGTTTCCGGCTCCGCGTTCGGGCGTTTATCAGAACAGATTGGGCACTTTTTCCAGCGCTTTATACAGCGCAAAGCCCAAAATGCCGCAGGCGATTACTTCGCCCGCGCCAACCGTCAGCATCAGATACCAGAAGGAATCCGGCACGCCGTACACCTGCTGAAGCACAATGGGCACGATGACGGCGTTGCTCAGCACCGGGGGAATCCAGGCCAGCAGCGGCTTTTTCTTAAGCAGCCGGGTGCCGATGGCGCCGATCAGTGTGGCGATGCTGCCGAACACCACGTCCCACAGGGCGCAGCCCGTGAGCAGATTGGCAAGCACGCAGCCCACCGCCAGGCCCGGCACCGCCGCGGCGGTAAAGCAGGGCAGAATGGTGAGCGCTTCGGAAAGGCGAACCTGAATGGCGCCGCTGGCCAGGCCGAACGCCTGGGCAACGAACGTCAGCACCACATACAGCGCGGCGATGGCTCCGCCTATGGACAAGGCTTTGACATTGAAGGAATCCTTTTTCATGTCAAAAGCTCCTTTCGTAAGGATGGCGCTTGGCGCATCCTGTTTTTTCGGATGGGTGGCGCGGCATGCCGCCGCGCATCATCCGGTGCCGAATACAGTCGGCAGGACGTTACTTTATCATAAATCCGCCCGCATGGCAAGCCCGATTTTTGCGCATACTGTTTCCGACGCGGCCCAGCGCCGCCGAAACGCCGAAAAAGGAAAGGAGCCTGTTTTCATGACCGAAAAGAAGCATCAGTGCATCCATTGCTCTGTGGAATCCTGCCGCCACCTGAAAGAGGAAGAAGGGCTGTGCGCCCTGGAGAGCATCCAGGTGGCACCAACCCCCATGGCCTACTCCGGCGACCCCGCCGACGAAAGCATGTGCCGGAGCTACGAAACCAAATGAGCAGGAAACGCCGCGCGAAGCCCCATGCACCGGCGGACGATCCCCTGTTTGACATTCAGCAGGCGGCGTCCATGACCGAGTGCACCGGCATCCTGCCCGCCCAGCCGGAAACCCCGGACGAAAAGCGGAATATCGCCGGGCTGGGCGCGATTCACCCGCCGGAGGACGGCTGATAAAAGAAAAAACCGCCGCGCAGATGTTCGCTGCGCGACGGACAGAGCATCGACAAAGTCGATGCTCTGCCATCGAAAGACAGCTAAAGCAGTCTTTCCATTTGCTCCTCGGCGACGTACACGCCTTGGGCTGCCGCCCGGCCTCCGCTGAAAACGGTACACTGTACCGTTTTCCGGGCGCTTCGGCCCCTGCGGAAAAAAATCGAAGGGGCCGAAGCGCTTGAAAAATATGCCCTTTGGCATATTTTTAGCGGAGGCCGGGCCGGAAGGCCCCGGGCGGCTTTGCCGGGAGGGCCCTTCGATGCATCCCAGGGGTTGTTGATGGTTTGACCGCCGCGCAGATGTTCGCTGCGCGGCGGGTTTTATATCACAAAAGTTTTCTGAGATCAATACGACATGGCCACGATCAGGCCGCCCATGCCGTAGCCTTCCATGTTATCCACGGACACGATCACGTTCCGGGCGGCCCGGGTGACGTTCACGGTGGCGCTGCCGCCCGTGTAATCCGCCACGCGGGTGATTTCATACTTGAGCTCGCCATCCTTGTACACGGCGATGTGGGGATGGGCGATCAGGTATTCGATATAGTCCTCCATGCAGAAGTTCATGATGTGCATCACCGCCGCGTTGGGCTCGCCCACATAGCGGTAAATACTCAGCTTGCTGCTCTGGCCGGTTTTGTAGGATTTGTCGGTCACGGTGGCGTTGGGGTAGCCCTGCACCGGGAAGCGGAAAATGATGCCGTATTCCCAGCTGTGCTCCACCAGCCAGTCGGACTGGGGCAGCTCATAGAATTTCTTGTCCATGATGGGGTCGCCCTTGGCGTAGCGATCCATGCGGAAGGACAAGCCGGATTCATATTCGCTGGTGCCGGGCACGCTGACGCCCTCGCTGATGACCTTGTTGATCAGGTTTTCGCCGGTATAGCTGTCCTGATATTTGGCGGCGACGTTATCGTAATACTGCTGCTGGGTGGCCTGGGGACGGTAGCCTTCCGCCACGTTGTAATGCTCCAGCCCGTCCGCTTTGGCGGCGGACAGCATGTTGCCCAGGGCGGTGATGGCGGGGGAAAGCAGCTTTACGTTGGCGTTGGCGGTGGGGATGGTTTTATCCGTGGCGTGAACGCCCAAAAACTCACAGTTGGCCAGATCGTCCGGCACGGCGTGCCAGCGGTTCACCAGCAGCATGCCGCTGGTAATCAGCTCTTCCCGGGCGGCGGTATAGGTTTTGGTGTTTGTCAGCGGGAATTCGCTCACGTCGATCACGTCCCAGCCCTCCTGCTTGGGGGTGGGCCATTCCGGCGTTTCCACCTCGGTCACGGCGGCCTGCTCCTCCGCCTTGGCCTGATTGTACGCATCCATCAGGCGATCGTTTTCCTGCTGGGCACGGGCGGCGTTATCCGCCTCCTGGGCCTTGATGGACTGATCCAGCAGCACATAACCCGCGCCGAAGATCACAGTAAGCACAAAGAGTACGATCAGAATGCGCACAAGCTTGCCATAAGCATCCGCGCCGCGCTTTTTCGACATTCCTTTCACCTTCCATAAGGCGCCGAAGCGCCCGATTTTCTTAAAGCGGAACGAATTCCATTTCTACCGCCTAAATATATCAAAAATATTACGGAATGTCAATATTATTTAATAAAAACAGGGCCGACAAGTGATTTTGTTACATTTCATCCCGATCCAGCAGTTCCATGGCCGCCGCCAGGGTTTTGCCGATGGGCGCGCTGATGCACAGGGTGGCCCGCCGATCCATGGGCGTGGGGGAGCGGTTGATGATGACCAGATCGCCCCGGTAGCCCTCCACGAAGCCTGCGGCGGGGTACACGGACAGAGAGGTGCCGCCGATGATGAGCAGATCGGCCCGCTCGATGGCGTACAGCGCTTCTTCGATGGCCCCGGCGGGCAATTGCTCCCCGTAAAGCACCACGTCGGGCTTCACCACGCCGCCGCACGGGCAGCGGGGCACGCCCTCGGAATGAAGGATTTCTTCCATAGAAAAGGATTTTCCGCAGCGGGTGCAGAAATTGCGCAGCACGGTGCCGTGCAGCTCGATCACGTTTTTGCTGCCCGCCAGCTGGTGCAGCCCGTCGATATTCTGGGTGATCACGGCGGAAAGGATGCCGCGCTTTTCCAGCTCGGCCAGGGCCAGATGGGCCGGGTTGGGCCGGGCCTGCGGGAAGAGCATCTTTTTCCGGTAAAAATCATAAAAGGCTTCCGTTTTCGTCCAGAAATACCCGTGGCTCAGAATCGTTTCCGGCGGATCGCTCCATTGCTGGTGATACAGGCCGTCGGTGCTGCGGAAATCCGGGATGCCGCTTTCGGTGGACACTCCGGCGCCGCCGAAAAACACGGCCCTGCGGGCGTTTTTAAGCATTTGGGCCAGCTTCGCCTGCTCGTTCGCTTCCATATTGCAGCCCTCCTTTTAGTCAATATTATGGAACGGGGGAAGAAAAAAGTCAATATTCGCGTGAATTTTGGTACGTTTCATACCAAAGTGTACAATTATTGCATGAATAATTCCGTGAATTTTTGTTAGTTTTGCGAATTTTCAAAGCGTGGGAAAGCATGTATAATAATAGCAACTTGGAGGACGCTATGCATCCCCAGGACAGAAAGAAAGAAGAAATTTGAAGGAGGATCCATTCATGAGCAGCGTATCTCTGCAGCACATCTACAAGGTCTATGCTGGCGGCGTTACCGCCGTAAGCGATTTCAACCTGGAAATTGAAGATAAGGAATTTATCGTTCTGGTCGGCCCCTCTGGCTGCGGTAAGTCCACCACCCTGCGCATGGTTGCCGGTCTGGAAGAAATCAGCGACGGCGAACTGTACATCGGCGACAAGCTGGTGAACGATGTTGCTCCCAAGGATCGCGATATCGCCATGGTGTTCCAGAACTACGCTCTGTATCCCCATATGACGGTTTATGATAACATGGCTTTCGGCCTGAAGCTGCGCAAGACCCCCAAGGACGAAATCAAGCGCCGCGTGGAAGAAGCCGCCCGCGTTCTGGACATCGCCCACCTGCTCAACCGTAAGCCCAAGGCTTTGTCCGGCGGTCAGCGCCAGCGTGTTGCTCTGGGCCGCGCCATCGTGCGTGAACCCAAGGTCTTCCTGATGGACGAACCTCTGTCCAACCTGGACGCCAAGCTGCGCGTGCAGATGCGTACTGAAATCACCAAGCTGCATCAGCGCCTGCAGACCACCTTCATCTACGTTACCCACGACCAGACCGAGGCCATGACCATGGGCTCCCGTATCGTGATCATGAAGGATGGCTTCATCCAGCAGGTCGATACGCCCCAGAACAACTACGACTATCCCGCCAACAAGTTCGTGGCCGGCTTCATCGGTTCTCCCCAGATGAACTTCTTCGACGTCCGCCTGCAGAAGGAAGACGGCAAGATCGTGGCCGTGTTCGGCGACAACAAGATCGTTGTGCCCCAGGAAAAGATCGCGAAGTTCAAGGATGAAAGCTACATCGGCAAGGAAGTCACCATGGGCATCCGTCCCGAAAACATCGACGACGATCCCGAATTCGTTGAAGCTCATCCCGACGCCGTCATGAAGGTGCACGTGGAAGTGACCGAATTGATGGGCTCCGAAACCTATCTGTACTTCTCCACCTCCGGCAAGGAAGAAAACGTGATCGCCCGCGTCGATCCGCGCACCAAGACCCGCGCCGGCGACGACGTGAAGGTGGCCCTGGATACTTCCCGCCTGCACTTCTTCGATAAGGACACCGAAGAAACCATCATGAACCGCTGATTCTCAGGTAAATTTTTCGCCGGAGGGCTTGCCCTCCGGCGTTTTTTTTGCATCATCAAAGTCGATGCCCGCGATCAAAGACAAAAAAGCGGCTTTCTCGGAAAGGGGCGCGGGGGAACCCGCTCTTTCACCCTGAAAGAGCGGGTTCCCCCGCAAAAAGCCTTCTCAATATTATCGTTTGATTTCCCGCACCATGGAATACTCGTTCAGCAGGGTGCCGTCTTTCAGGCGGATGGCGTTGGGGCGCACGCCGGTGATGCGGAAGCCCATTTTTTCATACAGGGCCCGGGCGCGGGCGTTGCCTTCCACGAAGTCCAGCTCCATTTGAAGGATCTGCTCGTTTGCTTCCGCAATGCGGATCATTTCCCGGAAAAGCCGGGTGCCGATGCCCTGGCCCCAATATGCTTTCAGCAGGGCGATGGCGACGGAGGCCCGATGCCGGGTTTTCATGCCTGTGTGCCACATGATCTGGCAGTTTCCGGCCACTTTCCCATCCACCAGACACACCAGCATGGCTTCGTGATCGGAGGCGTTCACCCGGTCAAACAGCGCCTTTTCCCCTTCCGGGATGTACTTGCCGCATTCCTCGGGATAGCGCAGAATAAATTCTGTCTCTCCGGCGGAAGTATAAAGATAATCCAGCACGCCCGGAATATCTTCGTCCTGCGGGCTGCGGATCAGGGCTTTTCGCCCGTCCTTTAACTGAAACTCAAAGGGCTGAATAATCATTGCTTTTTCCTCTTTTTGATTTACAGATGAACGATGGTGGCGGCCCAGGCGGTGAAGCCCAGCACGGCCAGCAGGATCAGCAGCTCCACAAGGTTGGAGCGCTTTTTTTCGGGGGTCAGCAGCAGATAGAAAAAGGTGTAGGGCACCAAATCCACGGCGTAGCGCGCGCCCAGCTGATAGCCGCCGAAGGTGCGGTGGAGCAGCAGCAGGAAAGCGTTGGCAATGCAAGTGAGCAGCACCACCGCTTTTTCCACGCGCATGCGGCGGCGGAACAGGTCTTCCATGAACCAGTACAGCATGAGCGGCAGGGTGGGGCAGGCCAGCAGCATGGAATAGCCGAATTTCTCCACTTCGCCGCCGCTGTTCAGGGGCAGACCCCACAGGAACCGTTTCAGGTTGTTGGCCACATGACTGATGGAAAACTGGACGCCGCCCTGGAAGGAGAATTCCGGCAGGTAGTTGTGGCCGAATTCCAGGGGATTTCCAAAGCGGACGTAATTGTATATCCCGATCCCGAAGGCCACGCACAGCCCCAGGCAAACGCCGGGCAGCAGGGCGCGGGCCGTGCTTTTGAAGGGCTTCCCCGCCCGCCGGTTTTCCGCCAGATACGCCGCGAACAGGGGCAGGGCGTACAGGGCGTTAAAGGGGCGGCAGGCCACGGACAGGGCGTAGCAAAGCAGGGCCAGGGTGGGATGATCCAGGATCAGCAGGCTCACGGCGGCGGTGGTAAGGAAAAAGGCCAGCACCTGGGCGTGATACCACACCGCGCCGTTCAGGGTCAAGGGCAGCAGGGAGGATGAAAAGCACAGCAGGAAGGAAAAAACGCCCGCGTCCCATTTCCGGTACCCCCGGCGTTTCAGGGCGGCGTACAGAAGCAGGCACGCCCCCGCGGCATAGAGCTTCATGAGCAGGTTGTCCGGAGCGTCCCAGCCGAAAATGAAGGTCAGCGGCAGCAGCACCACCGAGGGCAGGGGCGGGAAGGAAACATAGTATTCGCCCTCATAAACGGCCAGTATAGGGCACATCCTCCGGCAGATGCAGCAGCCCGTCCCGCCAGGCCATGGCCTGCCGGGTATAGGTGTTATAGGGCGTGGCCCCCGCAAAGCTGCTGCCGGTCAGCACGCACATCGCCGCCCACAGTGCGGCCATGGCGGCGATCAAAAACAGGGGCGTCCAATCGAAGCGTTTCTTTTCCTCCATCGCATTCCAATCCTTTGGTTTATTCGACGGGCGCGGCGATTTCGGCGGGGCCCAGAATGCGGGCTTCCTGGGAATTGAGCAGCGGCTCTTCCCGCTTTACCCGGCGATACTTGCCGTTCTTTTTCATTTCCCAGGCTTTCATGTTGTCGTTCAGCTCGTCGGCCATACTTGCCGTTCTTTTTCATTTCCCAGGCTTTCATGTTGTCGTTCAGCTCGTCGGCCAGGGAGGCGACGATGCGGTTTTGCAGGGCCGGGTCTTCGATGGGGAACATGAGCTCCACCCGCTTATCCAGGTTCCGGGGCATCCAGTCGGCGGAAGCGAGGTAAACTTCCTTTTCGCCGCCGTTTTCAAACACATAGGCCCGGGTGTGCTCCAGCAGCCTGCCTACGATGGACCGCACCCGCAGGTTTTCCCGCCCGCCGGTTTTCAGGCAGCACATGCCGCGCACGATCAGGTCGATTTCCACGCCCGCATCGGCGGCCTCGTACAGCAGTTTGATGATTTTGGGGTCCACCAGGGAGTTCATTTTGGCAGTGATCCGGGCGGGGAGACCCGCCTCGGCGTGTTCGATTTCCCGGCGGATCAGGCGTTTGAAGGCTTTGCGCAGGTGTGTGGGCGCGGCCACCAGCTTTTCCATTTCGGCGCTTTCGCCGTAGCCGGTGACGCGATTGAAAAAGTTCACGGCGTCCCGGCCGATGGCTTCGTCGCAGGTGAACAGGCCCATATCGGTGTACAGCTTAGCGGTCACGTCGTTATAGTTGCCGGTGCCCAGGTGCACGTAGCGGCGCAGGCCGTCCGGCTCCTTGCGCACCACGCAGGTGATCTTGCTGTGGGTTTTCAGCTTGGGCACGCCGTAGAACACATGGCAGCCCGCTTTTTCCAGGGCCAGGCACCAATTGATGTTGTTTTCTTCGTCGAACCGGGCGCGCACCTCCACCAGCACCGTTACCTGCTTGCCCTGCTGGGCGGCGCGGATCAGGGCCGCCACGATGGGCGATTTGCCGCTGACCCGGTACAGGGTCTGCTTGATGGCCATGACGTTCTGATCCTCCGCAGCTTCACGGACGAAGCGCACCACGGAATCGAAGCTGTCATAGGGGTGATTGACCACCCGCCGCGAATGACGCGGAAAATGGAGCCCTCCTGCCGGAAGCGATCGTCGATGCGGGGAGTGAAGGGGGGAAACCGCAGATCGTCAAAGTCCGGCAGGGATGAAATCTGTTTCATGAAATAATCCAGGTTCAGGGGGCCGGGCACGGCGAACACACCTTCTTCGGCCACCGCACCACCCGGCCCCACTTGCGCTTTTTCAGGTTTTTGCGCATTTCCACGATCAGGGCGTCGGCGTCGCTGTCGTTATAAATAAAGTCGGTGTTGCGGGTGATGCGGAAGGGCAGCACGGCCAGGGGATGGGCCTTGCCGAACAGCCGGTGGGCGTAGGCGGCGATCACCTGTTCCAGCAGCACGCCCCGGGCCTTGCCCCGGCCCATGGGCAGCATGACTACCCGGGGCAGGGTGGAGGGCACGGCCAAAAGCGCCATGCGGGGCGCGCCGGCGCGCACGGTGGGGGGCAGCAGCAGCGCTAAATACAGCCGCCGGGAGGCCAGCAGGGGGAAGGGCCGCTTATCGTCGATGGCCCGGGGGGTCATGAGGGGCTGCACCTGTTCGTCAAAATAATGGCTCAGCCATTCCCGCTGTTCCTTGCTCAGATCCTCCGCTTTCAGGAAATGGATGCCGCTTTGGGCCAGGGCGGGCACGTATTCCGTGTTCAGCAGCTCGTACTGCCGGGCCACCTGCTCCTGCACGGCGGGGAAAATGGCGTCCAGCTGTTCCCGGGGCGTGAGGCCCGAGGGGTCCTTTTTCTTATCGCCCGCGAACGCCGCCCGCACCAGGGAGCCCACCCGCACCATAAAGAACTCGTCCAAATTGGTGGAGCAGATGGACAGGAACTTGCCCCTCTCCAGCAGCGGATTATCGGGGTTCGCCGCTTCCTCCAGCACCCGGCGGTTAAAATCGATCCAGCTCAGTTCCCGGTTGATGATTTCCCTTTTACCCATGCGAATCTGCACATCCTTTTGTAATGTTTACAGGGTGAGTTTGCTGGTGAGTGTGATCAAGGTAACGGTGGGCGTGTTGAACAGACGGATGGGGGGCAGGCCGATGGCGGCGCTGGTGCCCAGGCCTGGGCTGATATATTGGGAGATGCCGTGGGTGGTGCTCAGGCCCGTCACCTTTTGATCCTGGGGGAACCAGGCCCCAACCTCGGAGGGCATGCGCCACTGGCCCGCCACGGTATGCCCGGCCAGCACCAGGGCAATGGATACGATGTGGCTGTCGTTATCCGTGGCCGTCCAGTCCCGCAGGGCCGAAAGCACGGTATCGTCCAGGGGCACGTGGGTCATGCCCACGTGTACGTGGCTTTCCAGGGTTTCCCGCCACGCCTGCCGGATGCGGTCCAGCTGATCCAGCTGGTATTGCACGGCGGCCAGGGCGGCGTCCCGTTCCGGGGAAGCCTCCATTCCCTCCACCTGGGAAAGCCTTGTCTGGTATGCGCTGAGCGCCCCATCGTAATTCAGGGTATACACCCAGGCGGGACACAGCCACAGCGTGCCCTTGCCCCTGTCGATGCGCACCGGAGCGTCCAGATAGATCGCTCCCTGGCTTTGGGCCTCCTGGATGTAATCCGCCAGGGGACTGTTCCCCGCGTGCGGGGCAGTGATCAGGGCGGCAGGATCCTCGTCGCCGGGGATGAAATAAACGGGCTTATTGCCGAACAGCCTGAGCAATTCCGAAAACGCGCCCATGTCCCCGTCCTTGCCCGTAATATCGCCCGTCACGCATACGATATCGTATTGGGCGGAGGCGATGGCCGCCTGCACCTGCTCCTGATGGGGGCCGAAATACAGGCCGTGCAGGTCGCTGATATGCAGGATGCGGAAATTTTCAAAACCGCCTGGCAGATTGGACACCGTGACGGATTGCTTTGCCAGGCTTACCCGGCTGTTGCTGATAACATTCAGCACAGCCACCGTGACAACGATCACCGACAGCAGCAAAATGATAAAGCCAATGATGCTCTCCTTTCCGTTGCGATACATGTTATTATATATGAAAAACGCTTTTTCCGCAACGAAAAAGCGCTTATTTCCTGATTTTTGCATTTTGTGAAACGCGAAAACCAGCCATCGCGGGGCCGGTTTTCAGGGGAAAAATCTATATCACATGTGCGCCGAAGGGGGCCAGGGACAGCTTGGCGAATTTGAAAAACTGCATGCCGAAGGGGATGCCCACGACGGTGACGCACAGAACGATGCCTAAGATGAAATGGATCAGCGCCAGTTCGATGCCCGAAACGAAGAACCAGATCACGTTTACCAGAAAGGACACCGCGCCCCCTTCATACGATACGTCCTTTCCGAAGGGAGAAAGGGAAAGCTGAGCGAACTTGAAGCATTGCGTCCCGATGGGAATGCCCACGATGGTGACGCACCACAGCAGCCCGGCGATTGCCCAGCTCAGGCAGCTGATCAGGCCGCCGCAAAGCAGCCACACAAGGTTTCCGGCCAGACTCAGCATGTTACGCCTCCGGCTGATCGGGAATAATGATGGCCGCGACAATATAAACCAGCAGTCCGCCGCCCGCCAGGAAGGACAGGGCTACGAAGCCCAGCCGCACCAGGGTGGGGTCGATGTTGAAATATTCGCCGATGCCGCCGCACACGCCGGCGACCTTCTTATTGATCCTGCTCTTGTAAAGTTTCTTTTCCATGGATGTTTCCTCCCTCTGTTCTTTGTTTCCCGGTTACGGGCATAGTTTACCACGATTTCCTGAGAATACAAGAATAGAAAGATGAGAATTCCATGAGAAATGCCCGTTATTTTTTTATGCTTTACAGATATTTCTATTGCATACAATATTTTTTATATTCCCCGTTGACCGGGAGGAAGCGTCTGTGTTAAGATCAATTTGCCCGGATGATTGCTTGACGGGCGGAACTGTTTCCGATTATATTGAACCAAACCTAACGAAGGAGGATGGAAACTGTGAAGAAGCTGATTGCGTTGGTGCTCGCCCTGGTCCTGATCGGCGCCGTTGTTTTTTTCGTTTTTTTCAACAATAAGGGCGGAGAAAAGGACCTGCTGGCCCGCGTCAAGGAACGGGGCACCCTGGTGATCGCCACCGAGGGCAATTGGAGCCCTTGGACTTATCACGACGAAAGCGGCGCGCTGACCGGCTTCGATATCGAAATCGGTACGCTCATCGCCGAAAGCATCGGCGTGAAGCCCGATTTCCGGGAAACTGAGTGGAGCTCCATCCTGGCGGGCGTGGACACCGGCGTGTTCGATATTGCCTGCAACGGCGTGGGCTATACCGAAACCCGTGCGGAAAAATATGATTTCTCCACGCCCTATGTGTACACCGAAGTGGTGCTGGTGGTGCGCGGCGATAACGACAGCATCCACACCCTGGAAGACCTGAACGGCAAAGTCACCTCCAATTCCCCCAATTCCACCTACGCCACGCTGGCCGAATCCAAGGGCGCGTCCGTGGTGTACGTGGACACCCTGGGCGAAACCCTGTCCATGATCCTGCAGGGCCGGGCGGACGCCACCCTCAACGCCAAGGGCTCCATTGAGGATTACCTCAGCGAGCATCCCGACGCCAACATCAAGATCGTGTATTCCGCCCCCGGCGAACCGGTATGCTATCCCGTGCGCAAGAACGCAGACAGCGCTTCCCTGCTGGCCGCCGTAAACGCTGCGCTGGAAAAAGCACGGCAGGACGGCACCCTGGCCGCGCTTTCCACGAAATACTTCGGGGCCGACCTGACCCATCCCATGTAACCAAGGAGAAAAGGCTATGCGGCTTTCCCGTATTCATCACGTCGCCATTATCGTGTCCGATTACGCGGTTTCCAGGGATTTTTACGTCAATAAGTTAGGCTTCCCCATCGTGCGGGAAAACTACCGCCCCGAACGGGACGACTGGAAGCTGGATCTGCGGGTGAACGAAAGCACCGAGCTGGAAATCTTCGGGGTAAAGAATCCGCCCAAGCGCGTGAACCGCCCCGAAGCCTGCGGCCTGCGGCACCTGGCCTTTCACGTGGACAGCGTGGAAGAAACCGTGGCGGAGCTGGAAGAAAAGGGCATCCCCTGCGAGCCCATCCGCACCGACACTTTCACCGGGAAGAAAATGACGTTTTTTGCCGACCCGGACGGGTTGCCCTTAGAGCTGCATGAATGAATTTCCATCATACAAGATGAACGTATAAATTACATTTGGAGTAGATTCAATGGACGAACGTCTGTGGAATATTTTGGTGGACTCGTTTCCCCAGCTGTTAGGGTACGGCGTCCGGGTGACCATCCCCCTGACGCTGATTTCCTTTGCTCTGGCCCTGGTGATCGCCGTGATCGTGGCGCTGATCCAGTACGCCGACGTGAAAGTGCTGCGGCAGATTTGCCGGTTTTACATCTGGATCGTCCGGGGCACGCCGCTGCTGGTGCAATTGTACATCGTATTCTTCGGCCTGCCCAGCGTGGGCGTTGTGCTGGACGCTTTTCTGGCCGCCGTACTGGTGCTGGGCTTCAACGAAGGGGCCTATATGGCGGAAACGGTGCGCGGGGCGCTGGAAAGCGTCAGCCGGGGCCAGATGGAAGCGGGCTACTGCGTGGGCATGAATTATTTGCAGATCATGACCCACGTGGTGCTGCCCCAGGCGTTCCGCACGGCCTTCCCGGCCCTGGGCAATTCCATGATCGGTATGCTGAAGGAAACGTCCATGGCGGCTACCATCACGGTGATGGAAATGTTCCGCCAGGCCCAGGTGATCAACGGCCGGGTGTATGAATCCCTGGCCCTGTACGGCGAGGTGGCGTTGATTTACCTGCTGTTCTGCACTGTGCTTACATGGCTGCAGCGCCTGGGAGAAAAGCGGCTTTCCGCCTACGGAGGGAAAAAGGCATGATGCTGGAAGCGAAAAATGTGCACAAGCGTTTCGATGGGCAGGACGTGCTGAAAGGCATTGATTTGCAGGTGGAAAAAGGGGACGTGGTAGCGATTTTGGGCCCCAGCGGTTCCGGCAAGACCACCTTCCTTCGGTGCCTCAACTTTCTGGAACGGGCCGACCGGGGCGAATTGGTCTTTGACGGGGAACGGTTCGACCTTCACGCCGCCAATCACGCGGACATTGCCCGCGTGCGGAAAAAGACGGCTTTCGTGTTCCAGAATTACAATCTGTTCCTCAACAAAACCGTTTTGCAGAACGTGACCCTGGGGCTGACCGTGGCCGGGAAAATGAAAAAAACGGAGGCCAACGAAATCGCCTTTGCGGCGCTGCGGCGGGTGGGCATGGAAAACAAGCTGGACAGCTATCCTTCCCAGCTTTCCGGCGGCCAGCAGCAGCGGGTGGCCATTGCCCGCGGGCTGGCTTCCAGCCCGGAAATCATCTATTTCGACGAACCCACCTCCGCCCTGGACCCGGAGCTGATCGGGGAAGTGCTGGCCGTCATGCGCCAATTGGCGGAGGACGGCATGACCATGCTGGTGGTGACCCACGAAATGGACTTCGCCCGGAACGTGAGCAATAAAGTGCTGTTCATGGCGGACGGCAGCGTGGTGGAAAGCGGCCCCTCCAAGGCGTTCTTTGAAAATCCCCAGGCTGCCCGGAGCCGGGACTTTATTCGGTCGATTCTCGAAGCGAGGCAGTATGATTTGTCTGTCACTTTTGCATAGTAACTTGCAGGATAAACTGCGAATCACGATATATAACTCCACACTCCACTCTCCACCCTCCAAACTCGCTTAAAGCGTCTTTTTCATCACATCTGCGAATAAAGAAGCATAGGGCGGCTGTTCCTGCGGAAAAAGCGAGAGCAGCCGTTTTTTTCCTGCGTTTCTCTTGCGTTAATCCGCTTGAATTGGTATCATAGGAGGCGGGAGGCGATTTTGATGAAAGCGTTCAAGGATTTATGCGCGAAGCCGGGAATTTTTTATTTGCCGAAGCCCGGTGAGAACATGGAAAAATGGGCCATGGTGGCCTGCGACCAGTACACCGCCCAGAAGGACAAATGGGAGCGGGCGGACGCGCAGGTGGGGGATGCGCCCTCCGCCCTGCGGCTGATTATTCCCGAAGCGTATCTGGACGAAAGCGACGTGCGGGT
>CACWWM010000080.1 GCA_902764565.1 uncultured Eubacteriales bacterium | reverse complement strand
CCCAACAAGTGGGAGGTGCGCTTCCAGGACGAGCGGGGCGTGCGGGCGGCGGTGGAAACCATTATCTTTGAAGCGCTGGAAAAGACCAACGCCGCGCCGCCCATCCCGCCCATGTATCTGCCCCCGGAAAACGCGGCCCCGGCCCCCGCCCCGGCGAAAATCCTTGTCACCCAGCCCGTAACCCCCCCGGAGGATGCTCCCGCGCCCCTGAAAAAGCCGGACAATCGGCTGAGCGCCTTTACGGAGGACGGGGCGCTTCCCACCTTCGCGCCCCCCGCGCCGAAAAAAGAAACGGCTCCCCTGATGCCGCCCCCCGCCGCTCCCGTCCGGCCCGCCGCGCTGCGGGATTCCGGCGCTGCCCTGCTGCCGCCCCGGCCTGTCATGGAAAAGCCCCTGGAAGCCTTCCAGCAAAAGCCCATCCGGGTGCTGGGCGTGGCGTTCAATACTTACATTATCATGGAATACGGCGATTTGCTGATCCTGTCCGACCAGCACGCGGTGCATGAACGGCTGCTGTACGAGCAGTTCATGCGGGAAACCGCCGCCGCCCCGGCCAGCCAGGCCCTGCTGATTCCCCTGATCGTGAGCCTGTCCCCGGCGGAATACGCCTGTTATGAGGAAAACAAGGCAACGCTGGAAAAGGCGGGCTTCGACCTGGCCCCCTTCGGGGACGGCACGGTGCAGCTGCGGGGCGTGCCCATCGTGCTGGGCCAGCCCCAGGCGGAAAGCTGCCTGCTGGAAGCGTTGGACGAGCTGACGGAAAACCCCTCCCTGCCCCCCGCCGACCGCACCAGCCGCGTGATTCAAATGGCCTGCAAGCACG
Source organism: uncultured Eubacteriales bacterium (assembly GCA_902764565.1). Taxonomy (GTDB): domain Bacteria; phylum Bacillota; class Clostridia; order Christensenellales; family Aristaeellaceae; genus RUG563. The sequence continues at coordinate 14,491 of CACWWM010000080.1, read as the reverse complement.
CGGTGAAGGGCGGCGAACGCCTGCCGGAGGAAAGCGTGAAGCAATTGATCCGGGATGTGATCGAGCAGAAGGTCACCCCTACCTGTCCCCACGGGCGGCCCCTCATGGTGCAAATCACCAGGAACGAATTGGAAAAACGGTTCAGGAGAATACAGAATTAAGAGAGTTGAGAGCGGAGAGTTGAGAGTTGAGATTGAATTGTTGATCGAAAAAGAAGCGTGCCGACGCATGGTTATTTGGGCCAAGGCTCATTGCAAATCAAACTATATCTCAACTCTCAACTCTTAACTCTCAACTCTTTTTCTTCCATCTTTCCCCGAAAGAGTGTTCATTATGGTAAAAAAGAAGCGCGTTCTCGGCCTCGTCGGCCCCACGGCCAGCGGGAAAACGGCCCTGTCCCTGCTGGCGGCGGAAAGGTTGGGCGGGGAAATCCTGTGCATGGATTCCATGCAGATTTACCGGGGCATGGATATCGGCACCGCCAAGCCCACGAAGGAAGAACAGGCCCGGGTGCCCCACCACCTGCATCTGAACCCGGACGAAAGCTTTTCCGTGTCCCAGTACGCCCAGAAGGCCCGGGAAGTGATCGAGCAGGTGGAAGTCCCGATTCTGGTTGGCGGCACGGGGATGTATCTGCAATCCCTGTCCCTGCCCATGGATTACGGGGCAGTGGGCGGCGACGAGGAAATCCGGAAAAAGTATCACGCAATCGCCGACACCCAGGGGCCGGAAGTCCTTCATGCGCTATTAAAACAGGTCGATCCCACCTCCGCCCAAAAGCTGCACCCCAACGACGTGCGCCGGGTGGTGCGGGCCCTGGAGGTGTACGACCTGACCGGCGTGCCCCTGTCCAGCCAGAAAATGCCGGGGCGGTCGGACGCGCCCTATGATTTTCAGTTATACGCGCTCGAACTGCCCCGGAATGTTTTATACGACCGGGTGGATCGCCGGGTGGACGAAATGATGAAACAGGGCCTGCTGGACGAAGTGAAAAAGCTGAAAGACAGCGGCCTGTCCCCCGACGCCCAGAGCATGCAGGGCCTGGGCTACAAGGAGCTGTGGCCCGTGCTGACCGGGGAAACGAGCCTTTCCGACGCGGTTTCCCTCTTAAAGCTCCGCACCCGGCACTACGCCAAGCGCCAGCTTACCTGGTTCAAGCGGGACGAACGGATTCAATGGCTGCCCTGGTCACCGGGTCAGGCAATGGATGCGCTGGCGGATTTGATTTGCGAAAACTATCATAAACCCTTTGGAGGTTGATTCCCATGGATATTCAGGCTTTGATCGCCCAGGCGGAACGGGACTGCGCATCCGTGTTTGCCGCCCTGGAAGAAACGGAAATAAAAAACACCCGGCGGGTGCTGGACGCTTTCCGGGCAGAGGATATCGCCGCGCGGCACTTTGCCCCCACCACGGGCTACGGCTATGACGACGTTGGGCGGGATGCCCTGGAACGGGTATTCGCCCGGCTGTTCGGGGCCGAAAGCGCCATTGTGCGGCCCTCCATCGCCTGCGGCACGGCGGCGCTTTCCCTGTGCCTGTTCGGGCTGCTGCTGCCGGGGGACGAATTGCTGTCCGCCACCGGCACGCCCTACGACACCATGGAAACGGTGATCGGCCTTTCCGGAAACGCGCCGGGAAACCTGAAGGAAATGGGCGTTTCCTATAATCAGGTGGAAATGGCCGACAATCAAACGAAGATCGACGTGCCCGGCGTGCTGGCGGCGCTGAAACCCAACACCAAAGTGGTGCTGATCCAGCGCAGCCGGGGCTACGCCTGGCGGGCGTCTCTGCGGCCCGAGGAAATGAAGGAAGTGATCGAAGCCGTTCACGCTGTCCGGCCCGACATCTTCATTATGGTGGACAACTGCTACGGCGAATTCATCTGTGAAACCGAGCCCACCCACTACGGCGCGGACGTGTGCGTGGGCAGTCTCATCAAAAACGCGGGGGGCGGCCTGGCCCCCACCGGGGCGTATTTGGCGGGCGCCAATCGGGCCATTGCGCGCATCGAAGCCCGGCTCACCGCTCCCGGCCTGGGCCGCGAAGTAGGCAGCTACGCCGCCAGCTATCAGCCCTTCTATCAGGGCCTGTTCATGGCCCCCCACACCGTCACCCAGGCCCTGAAAACCGCCATTTTAGCCGCCCGCACCTTTGAATTGCTGGGCATGAAAACCACCCCGGCCTATGACGCGCCCCGGGCGGACATCATCCAGGCCATTGAAATGGGCGACCCGCAAAAGCTGATCGCTTTCGTGCAGGGCATCCAGGCCGCGTCCCCCATCGACGCCAGCGCCGTGCCCGAGCCCTGGGATATGCCCGGCTATACCGATCAGGTCATTATGGCGGCGGGCACCTTCGTGGGCGGGGCTTCCATCGAGCTTTCCGCCGACGCGCCCATGCGGGCCCCCTATACCGTGTACCTGCAAGGGGGCCTCACCTACGCCCACGGAAAAATCGCCCTGATTTCCGCCCTGGAAAAAATGGCGTGACTTGTTTTTGGGAAGCACAGGCGTTATAATGGTGGCAAAGATTTCCAAAGCAACAGAAAAGGAGCGCAGACTATGAAAGCATTGTTCATCGGCGGCACGGGGGTCATCAGCACCTCCATTTCCCGCCTGCTGGTTTCCAAGGGCTGGGACCTGACCCTGCTCAACCGGGGCAGCCGACCCAACGACGTGCCCGGCGCGAAGCAATTGATCCTGGACATCAACGACGAAACGGCGGTAAAGAAAGCCATCGAAAAAGAGCATTTCGACGTGGTGGCGGATTTCATCGCTTTCGTCCCCGCCCAGGCGGAACGGGATATCCGTTTGTTCAAAGGCAAAACCGACCAGTATATTTTCATCAGCTCCGCTTCCGCCTATCAGAAGCCCCTGTCCTCCCCCGTCATCACAGAGGCCACGCCCCTGCACAACCCCTATTGGGAATATTCCCGGAACAAGGCGGCCATCGAAGAGCTGCTTATGCGGGAATATCGGGCTTCCGGCTTCCCTGTCACCATCGTGCGGCCCAGCCACACCTTCAATTTTCGTTCCATGCCCGTGGCCGTTCACGGCGACAAGGGGGCCTGGCAGGTGATGAAGCGGATGATGCAGGGCAAGCCCGTGCTTATGCCCGGCGACGGCAGCAGCCTGTGGGCCGTGCTGAACAGCGAGGATTTCGCCCCCGCTTTCGTGGGGCTCATGGGCAATATCCACGCCATCGGTCAGGCCGTACAGATCACGGGAGAAGAGCTGCTCACCTGGAACCAGATCATGGAGAGCGTGGCTAAGGCGGTGGGCGGCGTATACAAGCCCTGCTATGTGCCCACCGAGCTGCTCATGAAAGCGGCGAAATACGATTTTGAAGGGGCCCTGGGCCTGCCGGGAAAGCGCCGCCTATTTCCTCTCCCACCCGGAATTGCAGGTGGAAGACCCGGAATTTGACCGTTTCTCCGACGCCGTGGCGGACATCATACAGGCGGCGGGGGAAAAGATCGCGGCGCTGTAACGCCTCCTTTTCCCGCCGTTCCGGCCAGGTCTTTTCAGCGTTTTTTCACATCGATCATCTGATCGGCATACCGCAAAGCCGCCTCCCGGTGCGTAACGCACAGCACCGTGGGGCGGTTTTGCATATGCGCGACAGCGGAAAGGATGTTTTCTTCCGTTTCATGATCCAGGGCCGAGGTCGCTTCGTCCAAAATCAGCACGGCGGGGCGCATCATCAGGGCCCGGGCAATGGCGATGCGCTGTGCCTGCCCGGCGGACAGGCCCACGTTCTTTTCGCCGATCACGGTGTGCATACCGTCCGGCATAGCGTCCACAAAATCCAGCGCCCCGGCGATCCGCAGGGCATCCCGCGCCTCCGCCTCATTGGGGCTGTCCACGCCGAAGCACACGTTTTCCAGAATCGTGCCGCTGAACAGCGTGTTCCCCTGGGGCACATACCCCATCCGGCGGCGGACGGAGCGGCCGGCGGGCATGGAATTTCCGGACGGAGAAGTAAATTCGACCGTTCCGGCCTGCGGCTGGAGCATGCCCATCAGCAGATGCAGCAGCGTCGTTTTTCCGCAGCCGGAGGGGCCGACGATCACCGCCATCTGGCCCGGCTGAATATCGCAGGAAAAACCGGAAAGCACCGGCACGCGGCGATCCGGATAAGAAAAGGCGAGTTCCCGCACCGTCACGCCGAAAGCGTCTCCTGCCGGCGGCGGCGTATCCTCCGATTCCTCGCAGGCGTCAAAGCGCAGCATCTCATCCAGCTTTCCGGCGGAAATCAGGGTGCGCACGAAGGTGGGCAGGGCGGAAGCAAAGGTGGATACAGGCCCCTGGATATATCCCTCCAGCGCGATCAGCATGGACAGGGTGCCGTAGGTGACGCTTCCCCTGCTCAGGTTCAGCACCGCCCAGCCGAACACCAGCAGATATCCCGCATTGAAGAAAACGTCCATACCGGTGCCGGTTATGAAAGAAAACCGGTTTTTGTTTCGCAGCGCGTCCACGGTTTTGTCATGCAGGCCTTCCAGGCGGGCCGCCTGCGCCTGTTCTCTGCACAGGCTTTTTACCACCATCAGGTTGGAGCATAGCTCCGTCTGAAAGGCGGTTTCATCCACATTGGCCTGGCGCAGCTTCTCCTGCAGCGGCTTGATTTTCAGCCGGAACAGCACCAGCAGCGCGAACGATACCGCGCCGCCCGCCAGCAGCGCCAGCAAAATCCGGCTGTTGATATAATATACGATCACCGCCGTCACCATCAGCTGCAGCGCCGCGCCGAGCAGGGAAGGGAAGGTGTCGCAGGCAAAATCGGCCACATCGGCGGAATCGCCGGAGATACGGGTGTTCAAATCCCCCACGGACAGGCCGCTCAGCTTCAGCATCTGCGCATGCAAAACGGCCTCGTATACCTTTTTCCGCACGCTGAAAGTGATTTTCACATAATACATGGATTTGAAATAGCCCAAAAAGCCGCCGCCAACGGTCCATCCGGTGAGCAGGATCACATACAGGATCAGTCTGCCGGTCACATCCTCCCCGTATGCCCGGTCGATCAGCTCCTTCACGAAGACGGAAAAGAAAACGCCCATCAGCATCTGAACGATATTCAGCAGCACAATCCCCAACAGGTAATGCCTGAATTGCCTGACTACCTGCGACACCCAGCGCAGCAGATGGAAATGCTCGCGCAGCGTTTTGCATGCTTCAAGGATCCGTGCTTTCATTTTTTCTCTCTTCCCGCCGCATAAAACGGCGCGCGTATTCGACCGCCACCCGGGCGGCATCCTCGTCCATCCGGCAGGTCAGACAGGCGCAGGGCAGCGCCTGGGCGCTCTGCTCCAGTTCCCTGACCGTGCGGCTCAAAGCGCCCGCCGTAAAATGATCCGCCATCATCCGTTCGGACAGCAGAAGCAGCTTTTTCAGGCCGTCCACCGGTTCGGCCCGGTTTTCACTGCCCCGTTCCAGAAAAAAGACGCCTCCCAGCGGCACAGCGCCCTTTTTCGCGATGCCGGAGCTGCCGCACCAGGGCAGGCCGTGTGCTGTTACCGGGTATTCCCCGGAACAGATCGCCAGCTGATCCCCGTTAAAATCCTCCGCCCGGTACACCTTGCGCCACAGGGCCGCGTGCGTGGTTTTTCCCGTTCCGCTGGGAGCGCTGAACGCGAAAACCTGACCATCCAGAATCACCGATGCGCTGTGGAGCACATAAACGCCGCGCTTTTGCAGCAGCCAGTATACGCTGCCCTTGATGGCGTCCATCAATTCAGCGGGCGCCGGCACGCTGTCCCGGCTGACGGCGATGATTTCCGGCACGAGGCCCTCCCGGCGCAGCATCGTGCCCAGAATGGCCTCCTCCTCCCGATACAGCATACGCACCGCGTCGGGCCATACGGTGACCCGCTCCTGCAGTTCGTATGTTTCGCCCCCCGCCCTGTTCAGGGCGTCCGCTTTGCCCAAACGAACCACCGCATCCGGCTTTCCTTCGCAGGCAAAGGGCAGAAAGCCGGGATCGATCCATGCATCCGGCACATCCAGCCCCACCCGAAAGCCCACCGCGTCGATCACAAGCATAGCGTCACTCCTCAAGGAGGCCCAGCCTGCGGAGCGCATCGCAAAACGCGCGTATGTCCGCGTTCAGCCTTTCCCGCTCAGCCTCCGTTGCGGGTTCGTAATGTTCCGCCGCCCGCCGAAGCAGCTCTGCTTCCGTCCTTTCCTCCCGCAGCGTTTCCATGACCCACGCGCCCGTGGCGTTCAGGCGGTAAACCATTCCGCCGTCGATTACCTGTCTGCCGGATGGCAGAAGCACGCTCTGCCCGGCAATCCGCTCCAATTGATAGGTTTCTTTCAGCTTCATATGCTCTCCTTGCTCACAAAAAAAGAGGGGCCCCGGAAGGAGGCCCATGACGCCGTGCGCAGCAAATCGGAATGATTATCTGCCGTTTCAATTGCCACGCCCGTTGCCGTTTCCATTGCCATTGCCATTTCCATTGCCGTTGCCGGAATTGGAAAAATTGCCGTTATTCCTTCCGCCCGTCCAGGCGCCGATCCCCTCGCCGCTGTTGTGGCTGTTGGCGTTGCCGGAGCCGAAACGGCCGTTGTTGCTGTTCCCGGATTGCTTGGCAAACACCTGCTCGGTTTTCATCTCAGACACAGCCAGAATCTCGGGTGTTTCGTAATTATTCATAAAAATGTCCTCCTGTTTTTTTCGCGTTATTCTCTTTTTGATATTTCCGATAAAGCTTAAGCAGCTTTTTCCGAAATCGTCTGGAATGGCTCCAACCCCATACATACGCCAGATACAGGGGGTTGCGCACAGAGAATTCCCGGCCCTTGCGGCAAATACGCCCGGCTACGCCGTACATGCAGGCGATGGGCACCTTTTCCAGGCCGAGGTTTCCGTCCCCCCGTACATCGCAGACGCCTTTTTCCGCGTATACCCGCGTGATGCGATGCAGAACCAGTTCTCCGCCCGGTTCCCGGTACAGCGCCAGATCGCCCCGTTTCGGGCTGCCCCGAAGCGGATTCACCACCACACTGTCCATTTTCCCGTCCAGCAGAGGAAGCATGCTTTTTCCCTGGGGGGTAACGCGGACGGAACGGCCCGAAGCCAGCAGCGCGGCGGTAATGGAAGGCTCATCCTTCATACCGCTTCTCCGCTGAAATCCACTTCATAATGCCAAAGCAGGCGAACCGCCCACCAGGCCGTGAAAGTGGAGAATGCGAATTTGCTTTTCAGCGCCTTGCCGGGGCAGTAGCGGTTTTGGCTGCGGAATTCTCCTTTTTCCTCCACGCAGTCATTCCGATAAAAGGTCCAGGTTTCGGGCATCCGCCGGATGAACCGTTCCGCGGAAGGCTCCCTGCCGGAATTCATCATCAGCCGCAGAAAGAAATCCATCGGGCAGCCCGTTCGCTTCCAGAAATCCTTCCGCATCCCCAAATGCGCCATGCAGAAGCACATCAGCGCGTTGCAGATCCGGGTGAACCCCAGTTCCTTTATCAGGCGCCGGAAAGCAGCCCCGTCGATTTCACCCGCATAGCGGTTCACAAAGGCCGTCAAATCCATCAGCATACGCAGCGTGATGGTATGCACCAGCATATGCTTCCCCGCGTGATAAATCAGATACAGCAGGTGAACCTCCGGCCGCAGGGTGCAGTATCGGCCGTCTGCGGACGGAACGATCACATCCTCGGAAAAATATCCCCGATCCCGCAGGATGCCGCGCTGCCGAGCACTCATTCGCTGGAAATAGAGATAATGCACCTCGATCCGAACGCCGCCCGCCGTTCCGTATGTATCCACGCCGCATTGGCCCGTGTTCACATCTGAAATCCGTTCAATGCCCGTTTCCTCCATCATGCGGGAAAAGGCTTCCCGCTGCCTGCCGGGAACGAACAAATCCAGATCCCCGCTGGTGCGCACAATCCGGGAGGGATAGCATTCGCTGATTGCCGCGCCTTTCAATTCCGCCGCTTTGATTCCCCGGATGTTCATTTGCTGGAAGAGAAACGTCCGCGTGTGATCCAGGGTTCGCTGATACAGCATGTGCCCGAACACGTTTTCCGGCTTTTGCAGAGAAGCCAGCGCCGGATCATCGGCACAGTCCACCATGCTTTCCAGCCCATGTAAATAAAATAATTCCCGCATGTATTCCGTATCCACTGCGGGCAGCGGCGCACCGCCGCCATAAAGGATACGGCGCTCAACCGCTGTGACTGCCTTGATTTGCTCCCGACTGAGCATCCGCTTCCTCCCTCCTGCTGCTCCTCCCAAGGATTTCAAGCCGGAAAAAGCGCAAATCGGCGGGAGTATGTATATATTACCATATCGAACAGTTTCTGTCAATTGTTCAATAAGAAGCGCCTCTATGGGCGCTGATAAAAAGCGTATTCAAGGGCGGCTCCTTCCTGGCGCAGGATAACGCACACATGGCCCCGGCCCTCAAAGGGGATCGCGGCGCCCGCCGTGCCGATCTCATCCCCGCCCCGCACCCGCTGGCCAGGGCGTACTTTTGTTTCCCGGACGCCCCGGTACACGCTTTCACGGCCATCCCCGTGGTTGATCCTGATTTCTTCCCCGCAGGAAACCACCGTACCGTCGGCCAGGGCGTACACCGCTTCTCCCGCCGACGCCTCAAAATCCAGGCCGGTGTGGGCCATCCACACCCCCGTTTCCGGGAAAAACACGGGGGCTTCGCTGTACCCCCGCAGCACGGGCCCCGCCGCCGGGCGGGCGTAAGACACAGGTTCGGGGGTCTGCATGGCCTCCGTCAATCGCTGCCCCTGATCGGACAGCGCCGCCTGATCCGCCTTTTCCGCCTCCTGCTGCTCCCGCGTCCATACCGCCGAAAGCAGAATCACCCCGGCGCACAGCAGGGCCAGTAAATAATGGCCCCAGCTTTCCATGCCCCGCCTGATTTTTTTGCGCATATCACCCTTTCCGGGGAACCCGCTCTTTGTCGGTCAAAGAGCGGGCCCCCCGGCCCTCCTTCCGGAAAAGCCATCCATTTTTTATCTTTTCTGTGCCAAAAGGGCCGCCGGAAATCCGGCAGCCTTTTGACATCCGCTTACTGATAAATTCTTCCCAGGGTGGTGTTGTCGATGGTGCGGTTTTGCAGCGCGGGGATGGGGCTGGGGGCGGTTTCCGCCCGATAATCCTTGCCGCGCAGGCGAATGGAACGGTCGATCACCTGATGGCTGGGCACGGCGTCCACATTGGCGTTCACCGCCTTCTGGTACACGAAGAAATCGTAATCCTTGGGCAGCATGTTCACCGGCTTGAAGGCTTCCTTTTCGGCGGTGAAATCCACCATTTTGAGGGCTTGCCGCACATATTCGATGTTGGGCTCGAAAAGGAAGGGCTCGGGGAATTCGCCGCCGGGGATCACCTGCTGCCAGTCCTTCTTTTCATAGGTTTTCAGCAGCTCCGCCGCCTTGTGCAAATGGGCAAGCTCCAATTGGAAAAAGTTTTCCCACAGCTTTTTCACGTTGGGGTCGGTTTCGTCCTCCATGCAGGACCAGTACAGCCACGCCTCCACGTACTGGTGCATGAGCAGGCCCTCCAGCCAGGTGCAGGCGGGGTCCATGAGACTGCCGTACTGGGTCACGTGCTGTTCCTCGATCATGCCGATTTCCTGGTACAGCTTCCGGCCCAGGTCGGAGGTGTACAGCCCGCACACGTTCATGTAATAGTTCATGGTCTGCTGCTCGGCGGCGGTGATCACCTGCACGGCCATTTTATCGAAGAGCTGGGCGTCCGGCTTGCCGGGCGGGCAGATGGCGTCCATGGGGCAGCGATGCTCGGAGATGGTGGGGCGTCCCGGCATGATTTCCGTGTAGCCGCCCACCAGCCGTTCGGCGTACTCCCCATGCTCCATTTCCAGCAGGTCGGCATAGCGGTACAGGTGATCGAAATCCTCCAGCAGGGCAAAGTCCAGGGCGGATTTCACGTGGGCGCAGGTCACGCGCTTGGCCAGGCCCGCGGTCAGATCCACCGCCAATTGCTCGTAGCCGATGGTATGCTCCAGCACCGTTTCGTCCATGGGCTTCAAGCAGGCGATTTTCTTTTGCTGCTGCTGTTCCTGGCGGCGCATCATGGCCAGCTCCCGGCGCAGGTCGTTATTGGCCTCATGGCGCTGGAACTGATGGGAATAGCCCGCGGCTTCAAACTCCGTGCCGTTCATCAGGATCACCCGCACCCGGGTATAGGGGTCCACCGCCCGCTTATCGTAGGAACGGGGATAAAGCTGCTGCCAGTCCATGAAGGCGTCGGTCATTTTTTCAGGCTTCAATTGAAACGGGTTCATAGCGCTTCCTCCTTGCGTTGATTCACCCGCTATTCTTTCCAGCCAGCTAAAAAAGCATACAAAAAAGCCGCCGGAAATTCCGGCGGCCCAATTCGATTCAAATTCAGTTCATCCGGTCGGGATAGGTCTTGACCGTCGCTTCGCTCACGTACTTGGCCAGGGTTTCGGTGAGCATTTCGTTCTGCTTGTTGGTGAGCAGGGCGGAGGAAATACCGTCCTTCACAGCGTCCAGGGCCACGGGGCCTTCCGCCACGTCGGCCACATACTTGATGATGTGGTAGCCGTAGGTGGATTCCACAGGCTCGGTCACGTCGCCCACATTTTTCAGGGCCAGCGCGGCGTTGGTAAAGCTTTCCACAAAGCTGGTGAAGCCTTCGCGGATGGCGTAGCCGTTGGCGGGCTGGGCGGCATCGCCGTTATTGTCGGCCAGGATCGCTTCAAAATCCCCGCCCTCGGCGGTGATCTGCGCATAGAGGGCGTCGGCCTTGGCCTTGGCGTTGGCCATACCGGCGGCATGGGCTTCGTCATAGGCTTTCTGCGCTTCGTCCACGGCCTTCTGGGCAGCCTCCACGGCGGCCTGCAGGGCGGTCTTGTCCGCGTCCTCGGCGGCGGCGTCCAAAGCGGCCTGGGCGTCGGTCAGGGCAGTCTGGGCGGTGGTCAGCGCGGTCTGCTTTTCGGTGGCGGCGGCGCTGTCCTCGTCGGAAACCTTCACCAGGATCTGCTTCACCATGCGGTAGCCGGCGGGCGCGTAGTAAACGGTGCTGCCGCCGTTCACGGCGGTGCCGTAGGCGTTGGGATCGGCTTCATAGCTGGTCTTGGCGCTTTCCACCTTGGCGTCGTAGTCGGCCTGAATTTCTTCGTCGGTCACGGCCACGTCCTTGATAATATTCGCTTCCAGCTTTTCCACGGCCTTTTCATCGGCGGCGGCGGCCACGAAATCCGCCAGGGTGGAACGGCCGTCCACGGTGGTCACTTCATGCTCCGCCACATACTTTTCAGCGGCGGCGGTCAGCTCGTCCCCTTCCAGGGTGCTGCCGGGCATATAGGTGCTGGCGACGGACTGGATGAAGGAATCATAATGCGCCTTGCCGTCGGCGTCCACCGCGGCCTGTTCTTCCTCGGTCATTTCATACAGGCCCAGTTCCTTGGCCTTCTGCTGGCTGACCAGCTGGTTCACATAGGCGTCGATCACCTGGCTGGTAACGGTGGCCGTGTCGGTGGGGTAGTAATTGGAAATGCCGTAATAGGCGGAGTAGATCTGATTATAAGATTCATACGTGGAAATCTGGTTCTGCACCGAGGCGCTGATCACGGCCTTGGTGACCGTTTCGCCGTTTACATCCACGATCACGCGGGCGTTATCCTTCGCCGTATCTACGGACACCAGCACCAGCGCGCAGCCGCTCAGCAGCATCATGAGCGCCAGCAGTAAAGCCAATAAACTCTTTTTTTGCATGATCCATGCATCTCCCATCTTTATTGTTCAGGACAACATATCTATTATACAGGAATTATTATGAAACGGCAAGAAAAATTTTTCCCGTTTCTTGCCGGTTCCGTTACTACTCAGCCTTACGGCTTCGTAGTAACACGAAAGGGGGAATCCTTCCCCCTTTCGGGAACCCCCTACGGTTTTTCCTAAAATTCCTGCGGAATTTCCGGGCGGAAAAACCGCAAAGTAGGAAAATTTCATCTGGTCGTCTACGCTCCCGTCTGAAATTTTCCGTCCTCGCGGCGTACACGCCGCCGCTGCGGATTTCCGTCAAGGGGTGTGCCCCTTGACAATCCCCCTCGCAAACCGTTTCTTGTCGTCTCTCTTGGGGTAGGCTGAGTAGTAACCCGTTTCCCTGCCGGATCAGTTTTTCGGCGGCTTTTTCTTGCCGGATCAGTTTTTCGGCGGCTTTTTCTTCAGCTTTTCGTAGGTGCCGTCTTCCCGTTCGATGTACACCTGATCCAGGGTGGCCTTCAGGTTCGCCTTGAACTCGTCCAGATACGCCTGGCGAAGACGCTGCTGTTCTTCCAGCTCGGATACGGTCAGGCCCACGGTTTTCTTCTTGCGGGCCAATTCGTTGATCCGTTCGATGTCCTTTTTTTCCATCGTCCGCTCAGCCTTCCTTTCGCAGCCGCAGCCCCAGCCAGACCGGAACAGCCATATCCGCCAGGAAGCACAGGTACAGCACGTAATGGCTGATCTTTGTGCGGTCGATCATGAATTCGATTGCCACGCCTACGCCAACAGCCAGCCCCAGGGCGATCACCGCCGCCAGCGCCAGGCCGCGCCTGGTTTTCCAATTGCGGACGGAAAGAATGGTCACCCCCGCGCCCAGCAGCATCATATCCATGATCTGCTGAAGCTTGACGAACGCTTTCACGGTCATGTGCTGATCGTAGCGCAGGCTTTCCAGCAGCACCTGGGTGGCCCCGTAGAGCAGCAGGAACAGCACGAAAGTGTCCCCCGCCCTGCGCTTGCGGGTCAGATCCCACAGCAGCACCAGGGACAGAACCAGCGCCGTAAAGGATTCCAGATGATAAGTGGCCAGCCGCCAGCCGTAATCGCCTCCCACCGTCAGAAAGGTGCCCTCCAGCAGACTGTCCGTCAGGGTGCGGCTGACGCCGAAACCCTCAATGTAACCTTCTCCCAGCCTTTCACAGGCCACGAACAGCAGCAGGGCGGGAGCCAGCAGGTCCAGCAGCCGGGCGGGCTGCTTTTTCATGAGCCTGGCGGCCAGGATGCCGCCCATGCACGCGCCCAGCAGCGCCCCGATCATGGAATAACCGCCGGTATGGACGCGCAGCATGGCCCACAGGGGCATGATCCGGCCCAGGGAATCGTCCATCAGCCCGAAAAACAGGCGGGACACCGCAAAGCCCAAGCCCATCGCCAGAACGCCCGTCAGCGCCGCCGTGCCGTCCCGCCATTTTTCCTTGCGCATGAGCAGGGCCAGCACCACAAGGGCCAGCACCAGACCCAGAGCGACGTACAGGCCAAAGGCATATACCTCCACGCCCAAAAAGAAAACCTTTACCGCATCTTCCCGCATGACGATCACTGTTCCCATTCCTCGGGCGGAACCGCCGTGGCGAAGTAGATCATGTCCGTCACGTCCCGTTCCTGGCCCATTTTGTTGTTGAGCATCTTGCCGTTGTACATCATCACGGCGCTGTTGCCGCCGTCCAGATTATAGGCTTCCCGGCACCCCAGCTCCTGCATGAACTTCGCCAGCTGCTGATGGGTGACCCCCTCCTTATCGGAACCGGTGGTATTATCGGCAATGACCAGCACATAGCTCAAATGATCCAGCTGGCCGATGGCGGCCCGGGGCTGGGTGCCTTCGGGATTGAAGCCGTATTCCCGCTTGATGCTGACGACCTCGCTCTCCTTGACCAGGGCGGGGCCGAACATGAAAGCGTTCACAATGGTGTGGCCGGTATCCTTTGCGAAGGTATCCGCACCGGCGGAATTGATGAAGGTATGGAAATCGCCGTTTTCATCGATAATCAGGATATCCTTGGTTTTGTTAAGCTTTTGCTGACGCACCTCGCCCATGCGGACGACGAAGCTGTGCTTCGCTTTTTCCTGGCCGTAATTATCGCCGTTGATGGCGATGACGGCATTCATTTTCGGCGCCAGGCGGGAAATCTTATTCTGGGTATCGCTTTTTACGGTTTTGCCGAAATAGGCGGTGCGCAGCTGGGTAGGCGAAGCGATTTCCACCCAGGCGATGCGCCAGATCAGATCCTTGTCCCCTTCCCGGCTTTCCAGCTGCACGCGGATGGAATCGTCCTCGTAGCCGTCTTCCGTGAACAGCGCCGGATTGGGCTTCATGCCGGGCGTGCTTTCTTCCTCCACCACCTCGGCGGCGGCGGACGGGATCAGGAAAGACAGAAAGCCGCTTTCATCAGCGTCCAAAATATCGATCAGTTCCCACTGGGCGTCCTCCAGCATATTGGGAGCGGACAGCGCAAAAGGCGCGGCCAGCACCAGGGCGGCGCACAGCAGGGCCAGAAGAATCCTCACAGGCAGTTTCATTTTTTTCCTCCCTTCGCCGGGGCGTCCGTCCGATGCTGGGGGAACACCCAGGCTTTTTGAATCCGGTAATTGATCATATACATCGCCACGTCGATGACGATTTTCAGCAGGATATGCAGGAAAGCTGCGGACACATACTGATCCAGGAAAGCAAACACCACGGTGGTAATAACCAGGGCGCA
>CACWWM010000079.1 GCA_902764565.1 uncultured Eubacteriales bacterium | reverse complement strand
TGATGTCATCCAGGTATTCCTGGCGCGGGTCCTGAACCAAGGTGCTCCCTCCTTTCAACGCTTATTAGACGACGCGGCGAAAAAAACAGGCCAAACCAATCGCAAATTTTTTTCAGAAAATCGTTCCGGGGGTGCTTACGCGTTCTTTCGTGTGACAGTATAATACGCGCAAATCAAATTGACAAGCGCCGTTCGGCCAAACAGTCCGTATCCACCATTTTTCATCGTCAAAGAAGAATTAATATAAAAGAAATAATTTCTTAACTCTTTCTTCATAAATTGCGCCGACGTATGCGGCCATTCCGGCTTCGTGTCACGCTTTTGTTACGCTTTGCATGCTATAATCCGTTCGTAACCATCGAAGCCAAAGCGGCGCGGTGAGCAACATTGACGAAAAGGCGGGAAACCACTTTTTGATGAATATATTGGAAGAAGCGATCATCTACGCCACGGTCCTGCACCAGGGGAAGCTGCGCAAATTCGGGAATCAGCCCTTTATCCTGCATCCGCTGGAGGTGGCGCATATCCTGTCCACCATGACGAGCGATGTGGAAATCATCACCGCCGGGATCCTGCACGATATCGTGGAGGACACCGACGGCACCCTGGCGGAGATCGAAAAGCGCTTCGGGCCAAGGGTGGCGCTGATCGTATCCTCCGAAACGGAAATGGATTATCCGAACGAAATGCGGGACGCCACCTGGAAACGCCGCAAGGAAGAATCCCTGAAGATACTGCGGAACAGCACGGACATCGGGGTGAAAATGCTGTGGCTGGCGGATAAGCTGGCCAACATCCGCTCCCTGTCCGGCATGTATTCCGAGCAGGGGGAAAAGATGTGGGATGCCTTCCATCAGAACGACCCGGAAATGCAGCGCTGGTATTACCGCACCGTGGCCGAAACGGTGGAGCTTTCCCTCAACAGAACCGGCGCGTTCAAGGAGCTCATCAAGCACATCAACTTCATCTGGCCCGGCACCTTTGATTCCGAAAAGGCCCGGTACAAAAAGTATAAAGAGGTCAGCATCGACGGCTGCAAGCTCCTGGGCCGCGGCGCCAAGGGGGACGTGTACCGCTACAACGACGAATTGGTGATCAAGGTATTCAACCAGAACAACTCTTACCGGGACGTGGAACGGGAAATCGCCACCAGCCGCAAGGCCTTTATCCTGGGCATACCCACGGCCATTTCCTTCGGCATCGTGTCCGTGGGGGACAGGTACGGGGCCATGTATGAGCTGGTGGATTCGGAAACCATCTCCAGCTGCATCGCCAGAGCGCCGGGCCAGGTGGACGTTTACGCCCAGGGCATGGCCGATCTGGCGCGGCTGATCCACGGCGTGGAGGCGGACGAGGAAGACGGCTTCCCGGACGCGAAAGAACGGCTGGTGGACTATATCAGCGGCGGCGTGGCCTGTGAAAACGAAGATGTGGCCGAAAAGTGCGAGCGGCTGATCAACACGCTGCCCCAGACAGGGACGCTGATCCACGGCGATTTCCACACGGGCAACGTGTTCATGCAAAAGGGCGAACCGCTGCTCATCGATATGGACAGGGTCTCCCGGGGGCACCCCATCGCGGAAATCAGCGATCTGTATTACTTCTATGTGGTTCTGGGCGAGGACGATCCCGCCGTGATCGAAAAGTTCATGGGCTTCTCCTATGAAACGGCCAAGCGGTTCTTCCACGCTTTCCTGACGCGCTATTTGGGCACGGAGGATGAAGCGAAGCTCCGGGAAGTGACGGAAAAAGCGTCGGTCATCGCCTATTCCCGCTTGATCCGCAAGCTTCGCAAGCACGGCGCGGTGTCCGAAGTAGACCAAAAAATCATCGGCCGCTGCATGCGCGTCCTCACCGGCCTGACGGAGAAATTGGATACGCTGGTATTTTAAGCGCCAGCCATGGGGCGCGCCGGGCCCCGCTGCACCATCCCTTTGGGAACACGAGAAAAGAGGAGGAGCGACATGAAGAAACTGCTTTCCATGATCCTGATGCTTTCCCTGGCGCTGACAGTCGCTTTCGCCGAGGATACGGGAGCGGCACAGGACGAGGCCAAAACGGCCGATTACTATCAGGCGGCGCTGGAGCGGCTGTACATGCTGAATCGGGCCAGCATTGCCAACATGAGCATCGGGGACGGCCCCGTGTACGTCATTGGCCACCGCAGCCCGGATTCCGACACCATCTGCACCGCCATCGCCTACGCCCGGCTGCTGAATCTGCTGGGTTATCCCGCCGAGGCGGCGGCCAACGGACAGGTGAACAAAGAAACCGCGTACATTCTGAAGACGGCAGGCGTTGAAGCGCCGCCGGTGCTGGAGGACGCGGCGGGCAAATCCATCTTCCTGGTGGATCACAGCGAATACGCCCAGGCCACGGAAGGCATGGAGGATGCGCATATCGTGGGCATTCTGGACCATCACGGCGTGGGAAGCGTCACCACGGGGCAGCAATTGGTCTATGAGGCAAAGCCCATCGGCGCCACCGCCACCATCGTGTGGCTGGATTACCTGAATTACGGCCTTGAAATCGACAAAACCACCGCCGCGCTGCTGCTGGGCGCGATCCTGTCCGATACGGGCAACCTGACGGGCACAACCGTTACGGAAGCGGATCGGCAGGCGGTGCCCGATCTGGCCGCCCTTGCCGGAATCGGGGACGTGGACGCTTTCTATCTGGCGCTGCACGCCGAATCGCTGTCCTATGAGGGCATGAGCGACGAGGAAATCCTCTTTTCTGATTATAAGGAATATGAAACTGCCGGAGTCAAATACGGCATCGGTTCGATCAACGCCATTGACGAGGAAACCGCCAGGGCCCTTTCGGAACGCATGAAGGAAACGCTGCCCAAGGCATTTGAAACCCTGCAGGTGGATTTGCTTTACGCTTCTGTGGGCATCCGGGAAAACGGGGCGAAAATCAACTATGTCGTCTCCTGCGAAGGGCTGTCCAAAGACGTTTTTGAAGCGGCGTTCCCCTATTATGACGAATATGACGGCACCGCCTACATTTTCAGAAACGGCGGCCTGGGAAGAAAAACGTTATTTGTGCCGGGCCTGACGGATTATCTCAACGCCCATCCCCATGAATAATTCTCCTGCTGCATCTTTTTTCCGACAAAACCCACCGAATCAGAAAGGAAGCGATACGGCATGGCAATGCAGGATTTGTACAACACACTGACGGATGAACAGAAAAGGAAGTTTGAAAACTGCAAATCGCCCGAAGAACTGCTGGCGCTTGCCAATGCAGAAAACTTTGTGCTGACGCCCGATCAGCTGGAAGCCGCTTCCTGCTGCTGGGGCGTATGCAGCGATTACACCTACGCCTGACAGGCAATCGCCGTCGGCTGACGATGCTTTTCAGCAAAAGAACGCCCCCGAAAGAGAAGACGAAACATGGCAGCGCGAGCTTTGCCTGACAAGCGAACGCTTGGAGGATCCTGAAATGAAACCTGCTGGTATCATCTGCACCGGGTTATATCACCGGTATGTGAAGCCGTCCCCGGAATGGACGGAGCTCCTGACGAAAGCCCGCGAAAATGAACGGGCGATTCAAGAGCGTTTTCCCGCCGCCGAAGAACAGCTTCGCGCCGGCTGTCGGCAGCTTGCCCGCGATAACCCGGCGCTTCCGGAAGACCTGGCTTCAGAAAAGAAAATGGATGCGTTCTGCTCATCCGTTCTGTCTTTGCGCGGCCCTTTGCAGCAGGGGCCGCTGCGGGGGCTCGCCCGGGAACAGATGCGCCTCCTTGGTTTTCTGTCTTCCGGCGTGACGATGCCCGGCTCTGCCGATGAAATCCTCGATCTGTGGGAATGGGCGAATGCCCTGGAACCGCGCATGTATGACGAGCTACCGGCGCATTTCCGCACGGCCGCAGATCATGTTCCCTTTACCGGCTTCTTCACCGGAACCGAGGAAGGAAAGGTCAGGCCGGGCATGGAAACAGCCGCGCCGGAGGAGATTCCCGAATTGGTCGCCCGCCTGCTCGACTGGATCAACAGGCCGGAGCTGTCCCCGGAGCTGGCCGCGTTTACCGCGCACCATCTCTTTGTGTGCATTCATCCCTTTTCGGACGGAAACGGACACGCCGCCCGGCTGCTTTCCTGCGCGCTCCTGTCCCGCGTCTATTCAGCGCCTACCCTGACGGCCTTTCTCCGCCAGATGTGGATGCATCAAAGCCTTACGGACAAATCCATCCTGGAAGATAAAGCGCGGGATGGCGATATGGACCCCGCATGCGTTCATCTGCTGGGCTTGCTCGTTCGCGGCCAGGAACAGGTGCTGGCATGCGAAACGGGAAACGGCGCGTGACGGAAGAAAGATAGAATACCGTTGCGGACTGCGCCGCAGCGCCCTCCTCGGTTCAGTGTAGCCGGCGCAAAAAACGCCTCCTCCTTTTTTCGGAAAAGGGCGCGGGGCGTTTTTTCTTTATGATTTTGATTTCCGCGCCATCCACTCAATTTTGGGCAGAATGGATTCTTCCTCTTGACTTAAACTTTACTCTAAGGTTTATGATCCGATTATTCGATGCATCCGATCCGGCGCTGACGGAACGGGAAGGCGCGCAGAACCATGGCTTATGAAAGCGAAACTCTTGGGAAGCCTATCCGCGGTAAAAAGATGCATCAGAACAGCTCAATGGGGAGGAAAACAAGATGGCGGGCATTGTCGGCACGCACCTGGTAGCGCAGGTGGGCTTTATCGTGAAGGACATTGAGGAAACCAAGAAAAAATGGGCCGCTTTCCTGGGGATGGACGTACCGCCCACCCAGCCCTGCGGCGATTACGAAGTGACGCAGACGGTATTTGAAGGAAAACCCGCCCCCAAGGCCAATTCCCTGCTGGCCTTCTTCGACGTGGGGCCGGGACTGCAAATCGAACTGATCCAGCCCAACGAGGAACCCTCCACCTGGCGGAATTTCCTGAACGAACACGGCGAGGGCATGCATCATTTAGCTTTCCAGGTCAAGGATTCCAAGACGCAGGTAGCAAATGCGGAAGCAAACGGCCTTCGGCTGGTGCAGCACGGCGTTTACGGGGACGGAAGCGGCGAATACAACTATCTGGACGCGCCCGAGCTGAAATGCATCGTGGAACTGCTGGAAAGCTATCAGAAACCCGACGCGCCGTAAAGAAAACCGTCGCCTGGAAAACGGCTGAATCCATGCGGAAGGAAAAGGGCGGGAAGTCCCCGCCCTTGATTGAACGCTATGAACTTGACACCTGAAATGTTTTGCATCGTCTGTCCGCTGCTGTTTCTCGCCGGACTGGTGGATTCCATCGGCGGGGGCGGCGGGCTGATTTCTCTGCCGGCGTATCTCTTCGCCGGATTGCCTGTTCATATGGCCATCGCCACCAATAAGCTCTCCTCAGCCTGCGGAACGTCGCTGGCCGTCGGGCGCTTCATCCGCCGGGGCCTTGTAAAGCTGCGGCTGGCCGTGCCTTCCGTAGCCGCCGCCGTGCTCGGATCGACCCTGGGGGCGAAGCTGTCCCTGTCCGTCAGCGAAACGGTGATGAAGTATATCCTGTTCGCGGTGCTCCCCATCGCCGCGGCGATCGTGATGAACCGGCGCGTTTTCCGGGACGAAGGAAAGCGCGCCCCCGCGGCGGACGGGAAAACGCTGGCGGTCTGCATCCTGTCCGCTTTCCTGATCGGCATGTACGACGGCTTCTACGGGCCGGGCACGGGAACGTTTCTGATCATCTCCTTCACTGTGTTTGCGGGGATGACCGTCAATTCGGCCAACGCCCAATCGAAGGTGATCAACCTGACGTCGAACATCACGTCCCTGACGGTTTTCCTGCTGAACGGGCAGGTGCTGATCCTGCTGGGACTGGCCGGCGCCGTGTGCAACATGGCGGGCAGCTGGGTGGGCTCCGGTCTGGCCATTTCAAAAGGGGCCAGGATCGTCCGGCCGGTGATCCTGCTGGTGCTGCTTCTGCTGCTGGTGAAGATACTGTTTAACTTTTGACGAGGCACTCGTCTGCGGCGCGTAAACCGCGCAGACGCAGGGGAAAGGATCAAAGATGATTGGAACGCTTGTCAATACAGGGGCGATCCTGGCCGGGGGCGTATGCGGGCATCTGTTCGGAAGGCTGCTGAAAACCCGCCATCAGGAAACCCTGACCATGGCCTGCGGAGTGGGAACGCTGTTTATCGGCATGGCCGGTGCCCTGCAATATATGCTGCACCACGATCTGTTCCCCGGCGGAGGGGCCATGCTGGTGGTGGCCTGTCTGGCGCTGGGCGGCCTGATCGGCGAGATCGTCAACATTGAACGGGGCTTTGAACGCTTCGGGGAATGGCTGAAAATCAAAACCGGCAACGCGAAAGATCAGGGGTTTGTGAACGGCTTTCTGACCGCTTCCCTCACGGTCTGCATCGGCGCGATGGCCATTGTGGGCGCGATTCAGGACGGCGTCGCGGGCGATTGGTCCACCTTGGGGGCGAAAGCGATCCTGGATCTGATCATCGTTATGGTGATGACCTGCTCCTTGGGGAAGGGCTGCGTTTTTTCGGCGCTGCCGGTGTTCCTGTGGGAAGGCGGACTGACGCTGCTGGCTTCCGCGCTCAAACCCATTATGACCGACGCCGCCATGGGCTATCTTTCGCTGGTGGGGAACGTGCTGATCTTCTGCGTGGGGATCAACCTGGTCTGGGGCAAAAAAATCCGGGTGGCGAACCTGCTGCCCGCGGTGCTGCTTTCGGTGATCGCATCCTTCCTGCCCATCCCGTTTTGAGCAAGACGATAAAGGACGGCCAGAACAAAGGAAGCGATCAGCGGCGGCGTTCAGGCCAGAAGCCAGGCGCCGGGCTTTTTTCCTGCCGCTGATTTTTTTCTCTCGGCAATCCCGGGCCTTTGGGCCCGTTTTTTTGTCAGTAGATCCGATACATGCCGGAGAGCATCAGCAGGCTGAAAAAGTACAGGCAGTTGTCGTAATACCGGCGTTTGCCCGTGCGCAGGGGCGTTTGCCAGAAAGTGCGCAGGCATTCGTCCGCGCGGGCGCTTTCGCTGGCGATGGATGCGGCCCCCAGCACGGCGGTGATGGCGAGGGGGTGCATGGCCGGTTCGTCCGTGGGCGTTCCGTCGATCTGATAGGCGCGGTAATCGCTTTCCGGGATGCCGTGAAAATAATTTTGCAAATTTGCGGCGACCCGCGCCATGCCCTCGTTCCGCCCGAACCACAGGGTATCCAGGGCGATATTCATGACCACGCGGTAGGCGTCGGAATAATAGGTGAAGGGCTTTGGGGGAAACAGCCGGGGCGTGCCGTCGTACTCCGCGTATTCGGGGCTCATGCCGGTGATCGGATGGGCGCTGTCAACGATATACCGTCGGCTTATCCTGGCCGCCTCCGCCCAGAAGGCCCGGTCCTCCGGATTGGCCCGTTCCGCGAACAGGGTATAAAAATGGGGCAGATGATAGCTGGGATCGGTAAAATCCGCTTCCGGCACAAAGCGGATCATATGATTGCCCTCATCCCACATGGCCCGCCCGCCGGGAACGATGTCCGGCTGATGGACGCAGTGCCGCAATATTTCTCTGGCCTGGGCGGCGTAGGCGAAAATGCCTTCTCCTTCGCCCCAGCGCGCGGAGGCCATGAACAGCGCCATGGCGAAGTATTCTTCTCCGTCCGGGGCCGGGCCTTCGGCGTTGTGTTTGCCGTCCAGCCGCACCGACCAGGCAAAATAGCCTTTGTATATCCCCTCCGCGTGATACATGTACCGCATGGCAAACCGCCACAGCTTGTCAAACAAATCCTTCCGGTTCATCTGCACGCACATCATCATGCCGTAGCTCATGCCCTCGGTGCGGGCGTCCACGTTGCCGGTATCCACCATGCAGCCGCTGTCCGAGTCCACATCCTGATAGATTTTTTCTTCGGGATCAAAAAAGAGCGTTTCAAAACAGCGCTCCACCCGTTCCCGCGCCTCCGTGCCGCTCACGCCGATGCGGGAAAAAGAATTGGGGTATGTCCGGTCCATAGGCCTTACCTCCGTTCCGTTTGCGTTATTTCATGACCCAGGCGAATGCTTTCGCCGTTCGGATATCCGCGTCCTTGAAGTGATTCCCCGGGTTCCATTCCAGGGCCGTATGAATTCCCTGCGCTTTGAGCAGAGCGTGCGCTTCCCTGATCCTGTCGCCCACCGTGGCCATCACGGGATTGCGGGTTTTTTCTTCCCTGTCCCCAATGCTCAGATAGACGGCTTCTGCGTGCATGGCATGGGCCCGCAGATAGTCCGCAAAGCCCGGAAACCACACGGAGGGGGAAGCCGCCGCCACGCCCCTGAACACATCCGTCTGACAGGCCGCCCACAAAGCGAACAGCCCGGCCAGCGAGTAACCGCCGAGATAATACGTTTTGCCCTTGCCGGCGGTGTGCTTCAATACCTCGGCCAGTGTATCCGCCGCGCCGCCCCCGAACGCTTCCTTGCCGAATACGGCGGGCGCTGCCCAGGGGGACAGGTCGTTATTCCAGT
>CACWWM010000078.1:9115-10431 GCA_902764565.1 uncultured Eubacteriales bacterium | reverse complement strand
TCCAGCACCCGCCAGATCAGCTGATCCACCGTCAGGCTTTGGGACAGGAAGCGCCACCAGTTTAATTTTTCCCAGGCGGCCCGGGCTTTTTCGCCCAAGGGGCTTTCTTCCGTGAGCGCGGCCTCAAAAGCGGCATAAAAGGGCGTGCCGGGGGCGCGGCCCACCAGCCGGACGCGGGCCAATTCTTCTTCCGTAAAGCCGAAGCAGGGGCAGCGCAGGGCGGACAGCAGGGGAATATCCTGCAAGGGGTTGTCGATCACCCGCAGCAGGTTCAATAAATCCACGACCTCGGGCAGATCGAAAAACTGAGCGTCGGCGTCGCTGTACACCGGGATGCCCTCCAATTGCAGGGCCCGGGCGATGTACGGCGCGCGGCCCGAGGCGTAGCGCAGAAGCAGGGCGATATCCCGGAAACGCAGGGGACGGCTGCCCTCGCCTTCCCGCACGGTGGCAAAGCGCATGAGTTCTTTGATGCGTTTGGCGACGAAAGCCGCTTCATAGCGGTAGCCCTGGGTCAGCTCGGTATCCTCGCCGCCGTCCTCCTCCTGGGCGGCGATCAGGTGGATTTCCACCGGCGCGCCCAAGGGCTGGCCCCCGCCGGGGCGCAGCATGGCGTTTTCGTCGTAGGCGATTTCCGTTTCCTTTTCCCGCATGGCGTGGGCAAACACTTCGTTCACCGAAAGCAGCACGTTTTCATCGGAACGGAAATTCTGCTGGAGCAGGATTTTTCTTTCTTCCGCTTTTTCATCCGGGGCGTATTGCCGGTATTTTTCCAAAAACAGGGTGGGATCGGCCAGCCGGAAGCGGTAAATGCTCTGCTTCACGTCGCCCACCATGAACAGCAGGTTTTTCTGCCCCTCGTGCAGCCTGCGCAGAATGGCCTCCTGAATGCCGGACACGTCCTGGTATTCGTCGATGAACAGGGCGTCGAAGCTCCCCGCCACCGCGTCGCGCACGGCGTCGTTTTCCAGGGCTTTCAGGGTCAGATGCTCCAAATCGCTGTAATCCAGATAATTGCGGCGCTGCTTGAGCTCAAAATACCGCGCGTCCATGCTTTTGACCAGCCCGCACAGGGCCCGCAGGGCGGGCAGGGTATGCAGCAAATCCGCTTCCGCCCGTTCGGGATTTTCGGGCAGGAGCTTGCGGGCGGCGGAAAAGCGCTCCTTCCATTCCTCCCGCAGGGCCTTGAACCGGGCCGTGACGTCGGGGTTTTCCTCCGGGGCGGCGCGCTTGGTGCTCAGCCGGGCAAAATTGGTTTTCCCCCCGGCGGGCAGCCCCTCCCGGAGCTGGGCCAGCAGCTCTTCCGTCATGGCCCG
>CACWWM010000078.1:0-9060 GCA_902764565.1 uncultured Eubacteriales bacterium | reverse complement strand
TGGGCCAGGCAAAGGGACTGAAGCAGGGGCGTCCAGGCGTCCAGGCGGGCCCGATCCTCCCCGCACTGTTCCGCCGCCCATTTCCAGGGGTCGGCCTGGGCCATGAGGAAGGTATACAATTCATCCATCAAAGCGGTGATCTGGGCGTCCTCGAACTGGGAAAACAGGGCCTGTTCGTCCCCGTCGGGCGCGGCGTAGGCATTTTCCAGCGTTTCGTCCTGGGCCTGGCGGCGCAGGGCGTTCAGCTTTTCTTCATCCCCGATGCGGGCCAGGGGGTCCACCCCCACGGCCTGGAAATGCTCCCGCAGCACCCGGGCGCAGAATACGTGCAGGGTGCAGATGGCCGCCCGATTCAGCCGCATGGCCTGAAGCCGCAGATGGGCGTTTTCCGCCCCCTCCTGATTGAGCCTTTTGCCGATGCGCTCCCGCATTTCGCCCGCCGCCGCCCGGGTAAAGGTGACGATGAGCATGCGGTCGATGCGTCCGCCCTCCTTGAGCAGGGACAGCACCCGTTCCACCAGCACCGCCGTCTTGCCCGAGCCTGCCGCCGCGCTCACCAGTACGCTGCCGTTGCGCGCCTCGATGGCCGCCCGCTGCCCCTCCGTCCAACGCATACAGATTCCTCCAACCCTTTTTCTGCCGTTATTGTATCGCAATCCTCCGTTTCTGGCAAGCAAAGGAAATACGAACATCATGGATAAAAATACAATTTTTGATCGGTTTTTTGTTGCTTCCTGGCGGAATTTTTGCTATAATGAAGCGCAAAGCCCCGGAGGGCTGCGAAGAGGACACGAGCGGGTATCCATCCGCAGGCTGACCGATTTTATTATCATATTGATCAGGCAAAGGATGTGATTCTGAATTGAAGCTAAACGTTTTCAAGCGTTTGCAGGGTGAAGAATGGGATCGTTACAAAGAGGAAATCAACAAAGAAAACCGTATTGCCATTCATTTGCTGGGTATGGCCGGCCTGCCGCTGACCCTGGTGAGCGCTGCGGCGCAGTGCGTGACCGCGGGCTTCAACCTGGCGCTGGTATGCAGCCTTTTCATGGCTGCCTATTTTCTTCTTTTGATGCTGACGGAAAACTTTCTGCTGCCGGTGGACTACAGCCGTTCTACCGGATTATTGTATTTTTTGGAAGCCCCGGCCATGCTGATGTCCGTTTTGCTGGGCACGGTGCTGGACCCGAAGCGGCAGGCCATTACCGTGCTTCTGTTCATGGTCGCCCTGCCGGTGTTCATTATGGACAAGCCCATCCGCATGGCGCTGATTTCCGCCGTATGGGTCGCGCTGTTCCTGACTGTGAGCTTTTTCTGCAAGGAGCGGTCCATATGGATTATGGACGCCATGCACGTTTTTGAATTTTACATTACCATCGTCGCCCTGATGGGCGTGCTGCTGCGGATCCGCATGGAAGTGCTGAAGCATTCGATGAAGGAAAAATACCGGCTGGAGCATGAACCGAACACGGACTGCCAGAACCGCTATGCCCTGAACGCCCGGCTCGAAGATTATGTGGGCCGGTATATGACGGTGGTGCTGGCGAATATGGACCGCTTTACCCTCTACAATGATTTTTACGGCCACGAGCTGGGCCAGAAGATCGTGGACTTTTTTACCACCACCCTGATGAACTGCTTCGGGGCGGAGGATACTTACCATTATAACGGCGAAGAATTCCTGTGCGTGGTGCATGGCGGGCAGGAGGACTGCAAGGAAAAGATTGAACAGTGCCGCAAGGTGCTGAGCGAATATTCCATAGAGGACAGGGCGCTGCCCCTGACGTGCACGTTCGGCTCCGCCGTCGGCACGCCTGGCGACGTGCAGGAATTTCAGGAAATGGTGCAGCTGGCGAATATCAATTCCCACAAGGCCCAAAAAACGGGCACGAACGCCGACATCAGCACGGAATACAACGTGACGAACCTGCGGGCGGCCATTGCGCAGAGCAATGTGCTCACCCAGGTGCAGGAATCCGAAATCGACCAGCTGACCGGCCTTCCGGGCATGAGCTTTTTTGTCAACCGGTCCGACGCGCTGATCGGCCGCGGCATGGTGTACAAGGAGCGGAACCCGGTGGTGGGCTTCTTTAAGCTGGTGCAGATGCGCGCCTTCAACGACGCTTTCGGCTACGCCCTTGGCGACGCCCTGATCGCGGAAACAGCCCGGCTTTTGCAGGAAAATTTCCCCAGCCGCTATATCTGCCGCATCACCGCCGCCCAGTTCGGCATCCTGTGCTATGAAGCCGAGGCGGAAGCGGGCATCAACAAAGTCAATGAAGCCCTGCAAAATTTCAAACCCGGCTTCCGCGTCACCGGCAAGGCCGGTTTTGCCCGGTATGCGGAGGGGGAAAGCGTGATTTCCCTGTTGGACCGGGCCCACGTCGCCCAGAAAACCCTGGCCCCCGACAGCGGAACCACCTTCTGCTACTACGATAAGAGCATCGACGCGGAGATGCATTTCAATAAATACATCATCAGCCACGTGGACGAAGCCGTTGAACGGGGCTGGCTGCAGGTGTATTATCAGCCCATCGCCCGCACCGTGACCAGAAATATATGCAACGAGGAAGCCCTTTCCCGCTGGAACGATCCCCAGTACGGCTTCCTGCCCCCCAACCGCTTCATCCCTACTCTGGAAGAACACGGCCTGATGTACAAGGTGAACCTGCATGTGGTGGGTCAGGTGCTGCGGGACTTCCAGCGCAGGCAGGATCTGGGCGTGCCCATCGTGCCCGTTTCGGTGAACCTGTCCCGGCGGGACTTTGAAAAATGCGATATGGTGCAGGAAATCACCAGCCTGGTGGACGCGTCCGGCTACCCCCACAGTATGCTGAAAATCGAAATCACCGAATCCGCCTTTATTGAAAATCAGGAATTGCTCAAGCGCGAGATGGCGCGGTTCCGCAGCAACGGGTTCGACGTATGGATGGACGATTTCGGCAGCGAGTATTCCACCCTGAATCTGCTGGAGGAGCTGGATTTCGACCTGATCAAGATCGATATGAAGTTCATGAAGAACTTTACCGCTTCCGGCAAAAACTACATCATCATTTCCGATATCATCGATATGGCCCGGCGCATGGGCATCACCACCCTGATCGAGGGCGTGGAAACCTGGGATCAGTTCCGGATCCTGCAATCCCTGGGCTGTGAAAAAATGCAGGGCTACCTGTTCAACCGGCCCAATCCCTTCGATTATATCGTGGACCGCGCCATGCGCAAGGTGGGCCTTCCCTTTGAGGAGCCGGAGGCCGCGCCTTACTATGAGGCCATTGGCCGCATCGACCTGAGCGAGCCCCTGGCCCATCCCGGCAACGAAGTCATGGAAAACGCCCAGCTGGAAAGCGAGATACCTGCCGGGGTGCTGGAGCTGCGGGACGGACGTTTGACCGTCCTGCGGAGCAACACCCGTTTCCAGGAACTGCTGGAAAAGATCGGCGCGTTTGTTCCGGTGCCTGACGACAGCCCCGGCATGAAGACCCTGGGCAGCGATCCGCCGGAAGATTTCGTCGCCGCTTTGAACCGTTCCATCGAGCAGGATGGCTGGGTCAATTTTACCGTTGACAGCAAAGAAGCGGGCTATCTGGACATTTATATGCGCCGGGTGTCTTCCGCCCAATACCGGAACGGCACGGCCGTGCTGGTGGTTCCGCTGCACAGCTAAAAATGCCCTCGAAAACCTGCTTTCGCAGGATTTCGAGGGATGCATCGAAGGGCCTGCAGGCCCTTCGATTTTTATTCTTTGGCGCAGGTTATGCATCCACTTCCGCCACCGCGTAGGACGGGGAG
This sequence comes from uncultured Eubacteriales bacterium, assembly GCA_902764565.1. Classification (GTDB taxonomy): domain Bacteria; phylum Bacillota; class Clostridia; order Christensenellales; family Aristaeellaceae; genus RUG563. The sequence continues at coordinate 5,268 of CACWWM010000078.1, read as the reverse complement.
AAAGCGCCGCTGCCGCACATTTTGTAGTAGCCCCGGAAAATACGGTCCACGGCGATCTGCACGCCTTCCGTGCCGGAGCCCAGCAGAATGATCAGGAACTGCTGGCGGCTGTACCGGGTGAGCACGTCCACATTGCGGATGGTTTGCTGGATGGATTGCTCCATATAATACATGGCTTTTTCCAGCTCTTCGGGCAGCGGGGGTTCGTGCGCGTCCGTTTCAAGGGTAATCATGATCAGCTTAAAGGGATGGGAGAAGCGCTTTTTGATGTTTTCAATAAACTCGTACAGGGTGGCGAACTGCCTGTATTCCACATCCATGGCCCCCTGGTAGCTGCCGCTGGTGCGGATGCCGGTGACGATCCGGTTCACGTCCCCCAGCTCGCTGTGGAAGGTTTCGGAATCCGGGCTGTAGAAATGATAGGCGTTTTTTCCGTGCTGCTTCACATAATAGAGCGCCCGATCCGCCCGGCCATAGGATTTCATATAGGCGTCGTCGGGGGAACATATCGCCAGCCCGGCGGAAATCGTGGCGAGGGCGGTTTCCACGTCGGCGTTCTTCTTTTGCTCAAAATCGGCGATGATCTTTTTGATTCTGCTTTCCGCCGCGTCCTGGGTGAAATTCTTCATGAAGCAAAGGAATTCGTCCCCGCCCAGGCGGCAGCAAATGCTGCTCTGGCTGTTGGCCGTCAGCGCGTCGCCCAGGAAGCGAAGCGCCTGGTCCCCGGCCTTATGGCCGTAGGTGTCGTTGATTTTTTTCAGATTGTCCAGATCCAGGAACGCCAGGCAGCCGCCGCTGCCTTTCATGGCCTGCACGATAGCCGCTTCGCCGGTGCTTCTGGTCATGACGCCGGTAATGGCGTCGTAATCGTCCGCCGCGCCCTGGGTGACGAATTTCTCCATGACCTCCTGCAGCAGCGCGGAGGACGCTTCCAGGCCCACCGTGTCTTCCTGCGCGTCCTGCCTGATGATATCGTCCAGCAGGCCCTTGTCCCACAATCCGATGAATACGTCCACAAAATGGGGGTCGAATTGGGTGCCCCGGCCCTCGATCAGCTCTTTCCGGATGTATGCCGCATCGCACGCCCTTCTGTACGCGCGGTGGGAATTCATGGAATCGAAAGCGTCCGCAATGGTCACGATGCGGGCTTCCTCGGAGATTTCTTCTCCCTTCAGCCCCTGGGGGTAGCCCGCGCCGTCGTAGCGTTCGTGGTGGCTTCTGGCCACGCCCTCGGCTGTTTTGATGATGCTTTTGTTCTTTAAGATGTCCCCGCCGATGGTGGTATGGGATTTGATGATGTCATACTCCACGTCTGACAGCGGGTTGGGATTGCTCAGAATGGAATCGGGCACGCCGATCTTGCCGATGTCGTGCAGCAGGGCGGCGTACCGCAAATCGTTGATCCTGTCTTCCTTCCACCCGACGGTTTCCGCGATCTTGACGGCATACTGGCTCACGCGGGAGGCGTGGTTTTTGGTATATACGTCCTTGGCGTCGATGGCGTCCACCAGGGAACGGACGACCTGCAGGGAGAGCTGTTTGTTTTCCCCGGCCTTTTTCTCCACTTCCCGGGAAAGCTGCTCCTGGCGCTGAACGAAGGGCCGCACCGTGATCAGGGACATCACCGCCGCGATCAGCACGGTGGTAAGCAGGACGGCGCCGGAAGTTAAAATGGTGGAGCCGGTGCGCTGCGAAAGCTGGGCCTCGAACCATTGGGAGGAGAAATCGGCGGCAATGATGCCCGCGATCCTGCCGGAGGAATCCCGCACCGGGCTGTACGCGCTGTAAAAGGTGCCCCAGGCGTCGGTATAGGGCGTTTCGTCCAGCGCCGCCGTGCCCCGGGCCGCGGCGGCGAGCGCTTCCGTATATTTCACTTCTTCGCCGAATTCGCCGGGATCAACCGGGTCCGGGTCTACGGTAAAGGTAAATTTTCCGTTCCCTTCGTCGCGAATGGCGTATACATATTCCAGTTCCACGTTCTTGCAGAACACGTCCAGGGTGTTATAAATCTGCCGGTATTCGGGAGTATCCGCGTCCTCCGCTTTCAGCGCGCCCAAAATATCGCCGTTGATGGAACCGGCGGCGCAGTTGGCGATGTCCAGCATGCGCTGCTGGATGGACTTTTTGATGCCGAGCCTGCTGTTGGTAATGGAAACCACGCAAAACACGCTGCCGGAGAGGATGGAAATGATCTCCACCAGCAGGATGATTTTTGTAGACAGCTTGCTTGCCCGCAGTTTCCCGAAAGGATTTTTCATACAGTCCTTGCCCTCTCTTTTGGATGGCGATGGATGCCGGAAAGGATAAAAAAACATATTTTCACGAATACTTCCAGATATTCACTTTTATTATACAGGAAAAAGAAAGATACGGCAAGCTTTTTTCATAATACTTGGAAAAGAGGAACGGTTTCCCCCGGAAATACCCGTCCAAGTGACATTTGGAACGTCCAAAAGCGGTTTTGGAGCAAAGCGCCTTTTCGGCGGGGAAAAATCATGCTACAATACGGCCATGAAAACCGGCGAGAAAGGAAGGGATGCCGATGGAAGATGTGTTGAATGTGATCCTGACGAATCTGCCCCTGATCATCTGCCTGCTTACGGGGGTGGCGCTGCTGGTTGTGGAGGTATTCGTGCCCGGGTTCGGGCTGCCCGGCATTTCGGGCATCGTGCTGCTGGTGATCGGCATTGCGCTCACCTGGAACACCTACGGGCCGGTGGCGGGGCTGGCAGTGACGCTGATTGCTCTGGCGCTGGCGGGCATATCCATATCCATCTCCGTGAAGTCCGCCGCCACGGGCAAGCTGAGCAAATCCGCGCTGATCCTCAACGAGGTGACCCAGCCTGCGGAGCATGAGGAAGCCGAAGCCCTGCTGGGCAAGGAAGGCGTCACCGACACCGTGCTGAACCCCGTGGGCATCGCCGTGTTCGACGGCGTGCGGCTGAACGTGGTCAGCGAGGGCAGCTACCTGGAAAAGGGCGCCAAAGTGAAGGTGCAGCAGGTGGAAGGCAACAAAATTGTGGTAAGGAAAGCATAAGAACGCACGAAACCAGTCAAGAGAAGGGCCTCGATAAACGGGAGAGAGCGCAGAATTCAGAGCGCAGAGTTCAGATTTGTATAGACCATGAGTAACCGGACTATATCATCTGAACTCTGAACTCTGCACTCTGCACTCTGAACTCTATCCCACGCATCCGCCCTTCATAGAACATCTGAACGATAATAAATCGACCAATAAGGAGGCTTGAACAATGGTTCCTGATTTCATTTTAGTCTGGGCGATCGTCATCGTGGTCGCCATCGTGATTGCCGCCGTGTTCTTCCGCTACGTGCCCCTGGGGCTGTGGATCAACGCCCGGGCCAGCGGCGCGCCGGTGAAGATCATTTCCCTGATCGGTATGCGGTTCCGCCGCATTTCTCCCCAGAAGATCGTGAACGCCTACATCAAAGCCCGGAAAGCGGGCCTGGACGTGACCACCGACATGCTGGAAACCCACTTCCTGGCGGGCGGTAACGTGGAAAGGGTGATCAACGCCCTGATTTCCGCCAAGCAGGCCAGCATCAACCTGAGCTTCACCACCGCCTGCGCCATCGACCTGGCGGGCCGCGACGTGCTTCAGGCCGTGCAGATGAGCGTGTTGCCCAAGGTCATTGAAACGCCCCCTGTGGCCGCTATCGCCCAGGACGGTATCGAGCTCCGCGCCAAGGCCCGTGTCACCGTGCGCACCAACATCGAGCGTCTGGTTGGCGGCGCCGGTGAAGAAACCATCATCGCCCGCGTCGGCGAAGGCATCGTGACCACCATCGGTTCCTCCACCACCCACAAGGCCGTGCTGGAGAACCCCGATTCCATTTCCCAGACCGTGCTGGAAAAGGGCCTGGATAAGGGCACCGCTTACGAAATCCTGTCCATTGATATCGCCGATATCGACGTGGGCCGCAACATCGGCGCGCAGCTGCAGATGGATCAGGCCGAAGCCGACCGGCGCATCGCCCAGGCCAAGGCCGAGGAACGCCGCGCCATGGCCGTCGCCCACGAGCAGGAAATGAAGGCCGCCGTGCAGGAGATGCGGGCCAAGGTGGTGGAAGCCGAAGCCAAGGTGCCTCTGGCCATGGCCGAAGCGCTCCGCGAAGGCAAGCTGGGCGTGATGGACTACTACCAGATGCAGAACACCATCGCCGATACCGAAATGCGCACCGGCATCGCCAAGGCCGCCGCGCCCAATACCGACGCCCCCAAGCCTCTGGACGGGAAGAAGTAAAACAGCGTGGAGTGTGAAGCGTGGAGCGTGGAGTTATATCCTGTGCCCGCATCAAGTTCTCTGAATTTCTGGGATGAAAGCGGGAAGAAATCAACTCCACCCTCCACCCTTCCACACTCAACACTGAAAAGAAGGGAGGGCGCGCCATGCCCTTTGCATGGATCATCATCGTCGTTCTGTTCTGGATCATATCCTCCGCCAGTAAAATCAAGAAAAATCAGGCGGCGCAAGCCAAGCAGAAAGACGAAAAGGAAAAAGCCCGGCAGAAAACCGCGGAGCAGTACGCCAGACGGCAGGCGCAGTCCAAGGCTTCGCCCCAGCCCGCCGCTCCGGCCATGAGCAGCCGGGACGATTGGGAAGACGAGGAAGAAAACTGGGATCAGCGGGACGCCCAGCGCGCGGCCTGTCCGGCCCGCGCCGGTCAAGCGCCACGAAACCAAGCCCCTGGAAGCCCATATGCATACCCCCGTCATGGGCATGGAGGGCACGGGCACCGAGGGCGAGGATTGCTGCCACGAATTCATGCTGGATCAGCGCCCGGAGGATAAGCCCGCCGATTTCCTGCCGCTTCAGGAGGAAACGGAAGCCCTCCGCGCCAAGGCCCTTTTGCAGGGCGTGATTTTCAGCGAAGTCCTGGGCCGCAGGCCCGTCCGGCGATACGGAACCAGACGGGCGTGAAACGCTTGATTCCGCAATACTGAACGATTCTTCCCCGCGCTGTGTGGCGCGGGGATTTTCTTTTTCAGGCGCTTGTTTTCCGGCGGCGTTTGTCGTATTATAGGAAAGGAACGTATTACTGCATCTGCGAAAGGCGAAAACCATCATGAAGGACAACGATCTGATTTCCGTGCTCATTGCCGACGACGATCCCGGCATGCGGCTGATCCTGCGGAAGAAAATCCAGGCTACGGACGGCTTTTTTGTGGCGGGGGAGGCCGTCACCGGCGAGGAAGCCATGACCCTGTACGACAAGCTGACCCCCCAGGTGGTGTTCCTGGACGTGGAT
>CACWWM010000077.1 GCA_902764565.1 uncultured Eubacteriales bacterium | reverse complement strand
TCCTCTGAGTCTGACCTGTTTGTCATACCAGGTAAGAGCTCATCACTCATCCGGACTACATAGTCGATAGCAGGATTGAATGTGACTGTATAGATCATTTTTACCTCCCTTTTGCCTTCTTCGGGGCGCTTCAAGGGAGATCATCTTTACCGCTTACAAAATATATATTTTACCATACTTTGATGCCATTATCCACAAGGGATTGCAAAGATTTTAAAATACCGAATTTGCCGTGCGGCCAGGTAAGTCCGCCCTGGAAATAAACGGAATACGGAGGCTTGATTGGTCCATCGGCACTGAGCTCTATTGATGAACCGGAAACAAAGGCTCCGGCAGGATATAAGATCAACGCTAACTGGAACGCATCTTTTACCATCAGCGGTGAAGCCGAAGATGACGGGAAGGTCATTGAAAAAGACATCGACGGAAAGGCTCTTTTATTCACTGAAACTGTCATCCGAGGCGATGTCAGGATCGAAAAGTGGGATAAGAATCTTATGAGAAAGGCCGCTCAAGGTGATGCTGATTTCTCTGGTATTCAATTTGAGATCAAGAATGCCAGCAAAGAGTCAGTAGTCGTAGAGAATAAAACTTTTGAGGTTGGAGCTGTGGTAAAGACACTGACAACGGATGCAGCTGGTGATGCAGAAACTACAGGAAAAACGCTTCCTTATGGTACTTATACAATTCGGGAAATAAAGACCAATAATAAGTATCTCCTGACAGATGGAACAGCACGAATCTTCGTGATTCGGGAAGATGGAGAAATTGTTACTACCAGCACGGATCAGAATTCGCTTCACTTTGATAATATTCCTGTTAAAGGAGGAATCTCTGTACAGAAAGATGACAAAGAACGGGCTTCCGGCGAGAATGATTCCGAAAAGCTGGTTAAGGTGAGCGGAAGAGAACTTGATCCCGGACTGGTTGTCGCAATTATTGCGACCAGCACGAAAGGCAAAGCGGAAACCGAAAAAGACCTGCTGCCTTATGGAACCTATCACATCTACGAACTTCGACAGGATGCAGCAATCAAGATTGGTGATCCGTATGAAGGGTCCGATAAACTTGGTTCTTCCATCTATGCCAACAAAAGTTATCTGTTTGCAGCCAATGAGTTCGAAGTGAAGGTCACCGAGAATAACAAAATCTATCTGGTGAACTTCCAGAATGAAGCAGTCCGTGGCGGCGTAAAAGTCGGCAAGATCGACCGCGAAACGGATCAAAACGTACCCCAGGGCCTTGCCACACTGAAGGATGCCGAATTCACGATCTATAACAGCAGCAAAGAGTCTGTTATGGTCGGCGGTGTCGAATACAAAACCGGCGAAGCGATCCGAAGTTTTGCTTCAGATGAAAACGGCGCTTTTGAAACTGCTGCAGATCTTCTGCCTTATGGTACTTACACGGTGAAGGAGACCAAGGCCCCGATCGGCTATCTTCTGAATGAAGAATGGCAGGTCACCTTCCAGATTCGGGAAGAAGGCGTAATCGTAGATACTATGACCGAAGAAGGTAAAACAGAAGATCCTGATACATCCGGCTGGCTGGAAGTGAAAGCCGGTTCTGGGAATAATCCGGCGGAGGTTCCGGATGATATCATTCGTGGAGATATCACCTTCAAGAAGGTCGATATCGACGGCTATCCTATGGCGGGTATCCCCTTTGTGATCCAGAGACTGGATGCGGATGGTAAAGTTGTGGAAAGTCATGTCATCGTATCAGATGAAGACGGTCTTGTCAGCACGAAGAGCCGGAAGAAGACCGATGACAAAGTGAACAGCCTGGATCAGTATGTGAAGGATGGAGTCTTTGCCGATGATTCCAAACTGGATGGTTCTGCCGGCGTATGGTTCGGTGAACAGAGTGCTCGGGATGACTCCAGAGGTGCTCTGATATATGCGGATTATCAAATCAAGGAACTTCGCTGCAAGGCGAATGAAGGACAGGATCTGCTTCAGACAGACGAGCCGATCGAGATCCGCGAAAACAACGTGGATGTTCAGCTTTCAAACACTCTTGTTGATCTGAACATCCGGCTGGAGTCCGTAGCCATGGATGTAACTTCTGACAGCAAGGTCGTTACCTATGGAACAGATGTAAAGCTTTCCGATACGGTAAGCTACATTCATCTGAAGGTGTACAACGAGTATGAACTGGTGACTACCTTCTATAACATTCGTAAAGACGGCGAAGCAGTGAAGCTGGGTGAGGGCAGCATCACATTTACACCGGAGAAAGCGGATAATACGAAGACAGCCTATGGTGAGATAACAAATATCGTTACCATCGACACCACCAAGGCCGAGGTCGCCCGACAGGCCCTGGCCGCCGGCGCGGGCACGGACGAATTTGTGTATGCCGACGCGGAAAAGGGATTTTGGTTTTATCTGACTCCTTCCCTGTCCATCGACCTGCGGCGGTACGAGGACAAAAGCAACAAAAATGCCCCCCTCGTCTGGTTCGAGGCGGACATTCACTGTAGCCCCGAAAGCCCCATGACCGCTTACCTTACCCCAGGCACAAAGAACCAGGGGAAGGCCTATTCCTCCCCTGTGGAGCTGGCCAGGAAGAACCGGGCGGTGCTGGCTTTTGCCGACGATAATTTCGGCGACCGCTGGAACGGCGGCAGCAGAACCGGCGTGATCGTCCGCAATGGGCAGATCATCGGGGAAAAGACTGTGGCGGACGGCAAAGGCAAGTTTCCCAATCTGGAGATCCTGGCGCTGTTTTCCGACGGCAGCATGAAAACGTTCGCCAGCGACGCCTGTACCGCCCAGGAATACATCGACATGGGCGCGGTGAACACCTACGCCTTCGGCCCCATTCTGATCCAGAACGGCGAACTGAGCAAATATATGCGCATGGAGGAATATTATACTTACCGTGAGCCCCGCTGCGCCATCGGCATGATCGCGCCCTATCATTACTACTTGCTGGTGGTGAAGGGCCGCTCGGCGGATTCCAAAGGCGCGTATCTCACCTGGCTTGCGGATAATATGCTTTCCCACGGCGTGGTGGAGGGCATGAACCTGGACGGCGGCGGCACCACCGCCCTGGTGTTCATGGGCAAAATATTGAATTGGTCGTCGGTGAAGGAACTGCGCCAGACCACCAGCATCACCGGCTTCGGGGTATCGGAGCTGGTGCCGGAAAAATAACCTGTCAGGCATAAACGCCGAAGGCTTTCTCCTCCGGCGTTTTTTGCGTTTTATGGCGAAGGATTCTGCTGGCGCAACAGGAAATTATCGTATATAATAGCCTTGTACGAAGGACGAACGGGGGAAAGGATATGCCGAAGAAAAAGACCAGCTTTCAGTGCTCCGCCTGCGGGTACGAAAATCCCCGCTGGATGGGCAAATGCCCGGAGTGCGGCGCGTGGAACACCATGGAGGAAATCATGCCCGCCCCGGAGGAAGCAGCTCCCAGGCAGTATAAGCAGCGGGGCGGCACGGGCAGCGCCGTGAAGCCCTTAAAGGATATCGACGCGGACAGCCAGGTGTATACCGGAAGCGGCCTGGAAGAACTGGACCGGGTGCTGGGCGGCGGCATCGTGGAGGGCTCCATGGTGCTGGTGGGCGGCGACCCCGGCATCGGCAAATCCACCCTGCTTTTGCAGGTGTGCGATCATCTGTGCAAAACGGGCAGGCGGGTGCTGTATATCAGCGGCGAGGAAAGCGCCCGGCAGATTAAATTGCGGGCCCAGCGCCTGGGCGCGGCGGGCAGCGACCTGATGGTGCTCACCGAAAACGCCATGGATCAGGTGGAGGAAAAGCTGCGCGCCGTGCAGCCGGAATTCTGCGTCATTGACTCCATCCAGACCATGTACCGCCCCGAAATGGGCAGCGCCCCCGGCAGCGTGAGCCAGGTGCGGGAAAGCGCCGCCCTGCTCATGCGCTACGCCAAGCAGGAGGGCTGCGCCATGTTCCTGGTGGGCCACGTGACCAAGGAAGGGTCTTTGGCCGGGCCCCGGGTGCTGGAGCACATGGTGGACGTGGTGCTGTATTTCGAGGGTGACCGGCAGCACGAATACCGGCTGCTGCGGGCGGTGAAAAACCGCTTCGGCTCGGTGAACGAGCTGGGCATTTTTGAAATGACCGGCACGGGCATGCGCCCCGTGGCCAACGCTTCGGAAACCCTGCTGTCCCAGCGGGCCAAGGGGGCCAGCGGCAGCTGCGTTTTCTGCGGCCTGGAGGGCAGCCGCCCGGTGCTGGTGGATATTCAGGCCCTGGTGTCCCAGTCCTTTTTGGCCGTGCCCCGGCGCACGGCGGACGGCATGGACACCAGCCGGGTGATGCTGCTGCTGGCGGTGATGGAAAAGCGGGCCCGGCTCAAAATGTATAACCGGGACTGCTATATCAACGTGGCGGGGGGCCTCAGCCTCAACGAACCGGCGGCGGACCTGGCCTTCTGCATGGCCGTTGCGTCCTCTTACGCCGACAGGCCCGTGCCCGCCGAATGGGCGGTGATGGGCGAAGTGGGCCTGGCGGGTGAGGTGCGGGCCATTTCCCAATTGGAACGCCGGGTGAGCGAATGCTGCAGGCTGGGCTTTACCCATATCCTCTGCCCCCGGGACAGCGCCCGGCACCTGAAAGCGCCGGAGGGCGTGAGCCTCCACGGCGTGGACACCGTGGCCCAGGCCATGGCGGTGCTGGATCTGCTGCCCAACGGATGAAATTGGGAAAGCTGGGGGAAACCTCTCTTTGGAGGCCAAAGAGAGGTTTCCCCCAGACCCCCTTCCGAGAAAGCCACAAGGAATGTCATCGTTTTTTTCAACTCTCGCACTTATCAATGCACCGTGCATCGTATAAAACACTGCCGGGGCGGGCAAGCTGTTTCCTGTAACAGCGATATGGAAGGAAACGTCTTCTGAATGCAAGTCCCCAAAACACGAAAGCTGCTTCTGTCCGCTGTTTTCATTATCCGATCTGTATTCGGAACAGGAAAGAAGGGGAATCGGGTATGCTTTCGTTTTCATTGCCGTCCTTGTCCAAACGCGCCTGTCAGTGGGCCGGTATCATGATGGGCGCCGCGCTGGCCGGGCTTTTGTCCCAGCCATTTCGTCTGCTGCCGCCGGGTATCGTGGTTTGCGGGCTGGCAGTGCTGATATACGCGGCTTTCATGGCTTTGGGCTGGCGGATCGGCGGCGCGTGGCACAGGAGCCGGGAAGAAGGGGCTGTATTGGCTGAACGCGCTTCCGCTTCCTGCCCCAAAATTCTGGATACTTCCGTGATTATCGACGGCCGGGTGCTGGAAATCAGCCGCACGGGCTTTTTGGAGGGGGACTTGATCGTGCCCTCCTTCGTGCTGGACGAGCTGCGCCACATCGCCGACAGCGCCGACGCCCTGCGCCGCGCCCGGGGCCGAAGGGGCCTGGATATGCTGCAAAAACTCCGGGAAGAACCTGCCGCCCATGTGCGCGTGATCGAAAAAGCCTGTGATGAAAGCGCCGAGGTGGACGTGCGCCTGCTTCGCCTGGCCCAGGAATTGAACGGGGCCGTCATGACCAACGATTATAACCTGAACAAGGTGGCCGGGGTGGCCGGCGTGCCCGTGCTGAACGTGAACGATCTGGCGGGGGCCCTGCGCCCGGCGGTGCTGCCCGGGGAGGAAATGACCGTGCACATCGTCCGCGAGGGCAAGGAACCGGGCCAGGGCGTGGCTTACCTGGACGACGGCACCATGGTGGTGGTGGAAAACGGCCGCCGCCACGTGGGGCAAACGCTGGACGCGGAAGTGACCACCGTTTTGCAGACCAGCGCGGGCCGCATGATCTTTGGCCGCGTGAAATTGAATGAAAACCGCGCGGGCTGACGGAATTTTTGGAAATTTACAAAGATTACGCAAATGTTACAAAATCTTTAAATTTCATCAAAAAACCCGCTGTCCCCTTGATTTTGCATGAGGGGTGAACGCCGGATACAAGCGATGGTGGATGGGATGCGTTCTTTGGCGCTTCATCGTGTTACAACTATTACATCGGATTTCGACATTTTGAAACATTTCTGGAATAGCATTTTTTTGGGTTCTATGGTAAAATACTGCCGTGGTGCGGATCACGTGTGTTTTGTGAACGCGATCCGCGAGAGGAGGAACATTTGATGTTCAAAAAAACGATTGCTTTGATGCTGGTGCTGGCGCTGCTGGCGCCTGCGGCAGCCTTGGGCGAACTGAAAAACACCACCGCCAAGGGCTCTATGACCGTGGGCACCACGGGCGACGAAGTGCTCACGGTTGAGCAGAAACTTCAGAGCCTGGGGTATTTTACCGGCACGCCTGATACCGCCTATGATAAGGAAACAGCCGCTGCCGTGAAGGAATTCCAAAAGGCAAACGGCTTAAAGCAGGACGGCCAGGTGGGCGATAAGACCTGGGCCCGCCTGACGGGTCTGGACGGGGTGCCCTGCATCCCCAAGACCGTCTATGACCAGGTGGACCCCACCACCACCACCGGCCTGTCCAAAAACGGCAGCATGATTATCGGCTCCAAGGGCGCGGGCGTTACGGAGGTGCAGCAGCTTCTGCAGGCGCTGAATTATTATACCGGCCTGATCGACGGCTACTACAGCGCCTCCGTGTCTTATGCCGTGCGCCGCTTCCAGGAGCGCAACGCCCTGCCCGTGGACGGCAAAGTGGGCCCCCAGACCCTGACTGCGCTGCGCGATCCCGGCGCTATTGCGGCGGATACCTTTAATCAGGGCACCACGCTGAACGGCAGCCTGACCATCGGCTCCACCGGCAGCGAAGTGCAGAATGTGCAGCAGTTCCTGCTGGATATGGGCTTCTATAAAGGCCCCATCGACAGCGTTTTCAGCCAGGAAACCGCCAACGCCGTAAAGTCCTTCCAGCTCAAGTACGGCCTGACCGCCGACGGCGTGGTGGGCAGCGATACCTATAACGCGCTGCTCAACGCCCATACCGTTTACATGAACACCTCCACCACGGGCCTCACCCCCAACGGCTCTCTGCAATTGGGCAGCAAGGGCGCGAAGGTGTACGACGTGAAGGTGCGCCTGAACGAACTGGAGTATTTCAACGGCGTGATGGACGAAACCTTTGACGCCGAGCTGGCCGCCGCCGTGCGCGCGTTCCAGATCCGCAACAATCTGGGCGTGGACGGCGTCGTGGGCACCAAGACCTGGGATAAGATGTTCAACGATCCCGAAGTGGTTTATAAGAGCGACGTGGTTCTGCCCACCCTGTCCCGCCATGGCAGCAACGTCAAGGCCGACGTGCAGGCGCTGCAGAACGTGCTGTTCAACGCCTACTTCTTCTACGGCAGCTGCGACGGCATTTACGGCGCGGATACCGAAGCGGCCGTGCGGGCTTTCCAGGCGGCTGCGGGCCTGACCGTGGACGGCATGGCCGGGAACGCTACGCGGCGGAAGCTGCTGAGCGTCACCACCGCCAGGGATTCGGTCAAAACGCCGCCCGTCCGCGTGCTGTCCCTGGGTGACCGCGGCTGGGACGTGTATCTGCTCCAGCAGCGTTTGGCCGAGCTGAATTATCTGGCCCTGGCTACCGTGAGCAAGGGCGTGTACGACACCGCCACCGCCAATGCCATCGCCACCTTCCAGAAGCATAAGCGCATCAATACGAGCGGAACCTACGACGCCACCACCCGGCGGTATCTGTGGGCTTCGGACGTGGACGCCGAACAGCAGGCGGCCAACCAGGAAATCTACGACGCGCAGAATCCCTACGATCAGGCGAATATTCCCTACGTTGGCGACACGCTGAAGGAAGGCGCCAGCGGCACGCAGGTCGCGGCCGCGCAGATGCGCTTAAAGGCCGGCGGCTGGCTGCTGGGCGCCGCGGACGGCAAGTTCGGGGCGGACACCACCGCCGCGGTCAAGCGGTTCCAGGCGGATTACAACGCATACGTGGATCAGTACAACAAAGACCACGCCTCTGATCCCGGCTTTGAGCCCGTTTCCCACATCAAGGTGGACGGCATCATCGGCCAGGATACCTGGACGCAGCTGTGGTACTGGGATAAGAACGGCACCTTCACCATCACCAACGCCGATCAGGTCGTCGTGATCGACGGTCAGACCTCCGTGGGCGCCAACGTGGTGGTGATGCAGCGGGGCAGCAAGGGCGCGCAGGTCGTCAAGCTGCAGACCCGCCTCAAGGATCTGGGCTACTATACCGGCGAAATCGACGGCAGATACGGCCCCCAGACCGCTATCGCCGTCAGCAAATATCAGCAGGACAACGGCCTCAAGGTGGACGGCAAGGTGGGCACCCAGACGCTGGCTTCCCTCCAGCTGGGCTACACCGACGCCCCCGTGGTCATTCCCGAAAAGCCTGCGGAACCCGAAGTCTTCACCGATACCGCCATGCCCAGCCAGCTGTCCTCCGGCAGCAAGGGCAACAGCGTGATCAAGCTGCAGCAGGCGCTGCAGGCGGAAGGCCTGTACACCGGCACCGTGGACGGCTATTTCGGGGATTCCACCAAGATCGCCGTAATGGAATACCAGGATAAGTACAACAAGGCTTACGAAGCCGCGCATCCCGGCGAGAAGGGCCCCCTGCCCGTAAGCGGCGTGGCCACATCGGCTACCCTGATCGCCCTGGGCCTCAAGCCCTCCGCTTCTCCCTCCACCTCCAGGCTGGAGGTCGGCTCCACCGGCGACATGGTGAAAACCGTGCAGCAGAAGCTGAAGGACGGCGGCTACTACACCGGCGATGTGAACGGCATCTTCGATAACGACACCCAAAAAGCGGTGAAGGCCTTCCAGAAGGCCAGCGGCCTGAAGCAGGACGGCATCGTGGGCTCCCAGACCTGGAAAGCCCTCACCGGCACCTACATGGGCGGCGGCACCCTGCCGGAAACCGTGACGGTGATGAGGCGCGGCAGCAAGGGCGGCAATGTGTTCCAGCTGCAGAGCTTCCTGGTGGATAAGGGCTATCTGGCTGCCACCCTGGAAGGAAAATCCAGCGTGGACGGCAAGTTCGGCCCCGCTACCGCGGTCGCCGTGATGAAGTACCAGCAGGCCAAGGGCATGGAAAAGCTCGACGGTATCGTCGGCGCGGCAACCTATGCCAAGATGAAGGACGATGGTCTGCTCAGCTATCCCACCAAATAATTTAAGTGTCACGGTTAACAAAATCCGGGGTGTATAGTTTGAAACAGACTATCAATACCTCGGGATGCATCGAAGGGCCCGTAGGCCCTTCGATTTTTTATTCCGCAGGCGGCGTGTACGTCGCCGAGGAGCAAATGAAATTTGCTTCCTCTATCAATTTCTGGCCGTAAAATGTGCGTTTTCGGCGGAACAATCCCAGAGGGATTGTTCCGGGGGATGCGTCAACTCCAAAAGATCCAGATAGCGCGCGCAAGCCGCAAAGCGGCGCAGATGCGTCAACTCCAAAAGATCCAGATAGCGCGCGCAAGCCGCAAAGCGGCGCAGGGCGTGCGGGAAACTCCGAAAATGCCATTTTACAAGAAATTGATGAACCCATCGAAAGACTGCTTTAGCTGACTTTCGATGGCAGCGCATCGACTTTGTCGATGCGCTGAGTCCGGGGCTTATGCTCCGGATTTTGTTTTATTTTGTCGGAATAGCGCAAGTCTTGGCGGCAAAAACTAACCTCCGGACAGGAGGGATTTGCATGAAAAAGCCGCAAAAATGGACGGCGCTTTGGCTGCTGGCGGTGCTTGCCGCGGCGCTGCTGACCGGCTGCGCCTGGCAGGGGGACGCGGAAACCGGGCCGGAAAGCATGGACGCGCCCAAGAAAGTACAACAATCTGAAAAGCCGCCCCTGCCGGACAAGCTGAAAACCAACGAGGCGGGAATACCCATCTTGCAGGTGTATCAGGTGGACGAGGAACAGACCGCCGAAATGGATCTGGAAACCTACCTCCAGGGCGTGCTGGCGGGGGAAATGAAGAACGACTGGCCCCTGGAAGCCCTGAAAGCCCAGGCCATCCTGGCCCGCACCTTCGTGCTGAAATTCTGCACGGAAAAGGAAAGCAAGTACCAGGGCGCGGACATATCCACCGACGTTGAGGAAGCCCAGGCCTACGACGCCACCGGCGTCAACGAGCGCATCGAACAGGCCGTGCGCGAAACCAGGGGCATGGTGCTGTCGTATCACGGCGAACTGCCCTATGCTTGGTTCCATTCCCATTCCGGCGGCGTCACCGAGCGCGCCGTGGAGGGGCTGCACTACGAAAATGAGGAACCGGGCTACACCAAAGTGGCCCAGGGCCGGGAAAGCAGCCAGGCTCCGGACGACGTGAAGGAATGGAGCGCCCGGTTTTCCGAGGAAGAATTCCTGGCGGCGGCCAAAAAGGCGGGCTGGCAGGGCGGCGGGAAGCTGGAATCCCTGGAAATCGGGCAGAAAGGCGAAAGCGGCCGGGCCGTCACCCTGCGCGTCAACGGGGAACCTGTGTCCGCGCCGGAGCTTCGCTTGGCCCTGGACGCCGGGAAAATGCGCTCCACCCTGCTGACCGAGCTCAAGGCCGACAACGGCGGCGTTACGATGTCCGGCAAGGGCTACGGCCACGGCGTGGGCATGCCCCAATGGGGCGCTTACGGTCTTGCCGAGGAAGGCAGAACGGCGGAGGAAATCGTGGGCGCTTATTTTCGGGATGTGACCGTGGAAACCTTGTGGTGAAGCGGGGAGGAGGAGATGTTGGGGGCTCTCCGCCCCCAATCCCCTGACCAGGGGCATGATGCCCCTGGACCCCACTCCAGCGGATATTGCTTGACGTGTCGACAGAACTTGCTTCTCGCTGATACTTGGAAGGAATGCATAACTTGGCGGCATTGTGCTTCTGGCCCAGCCGCCTTTGGCGGCCAACCCGGATGCTTTGCATCCGGGTAAAGCCGAGGAATAATCCCAGGTGGAAAGCTCGCTTTCTCCTGGGATTATCCCGGCTTTTTTAGGCCAGAAGCCCCAAACTTTCGCGCCCCCAGCGCGTCAGGCGGTGCTTGTTCGGAATACCCATGCAAGTTCTTTCGCCAAGTGAGGGTCCAGGGAGATCATCTCCCTGGCGCGGGGTCTGGGGCCGCGGAGGCCCCAGGGTTTCTCCTTCTTGCATTTTCGCTGCCCTTGTGCTATGCTTGCACGGATGAAAGCGTTTGCGGAGGATAAAAGCATGAATTTGGAAAGAGCCATGGGCCGGGCGTGGATGGAAGTGGACGAAGACGCGCTTTTGTACAATTACCGGCTGGCGAAATCATTATGCGAAGATAAAACGGTGTTTATGTGCGTGGTGAAGGCCAACGCCTACGGGCTGGGGCTTGCCCGCACGGTGGAAACGCTGCGCGGGGCGGGCGCGGAATGGTTCGCCGTGGCCGCGCCGGAGGAAGCATATATCGTGCGGAAGGCCGCGCCGGACGCCCATATTTTGCTGCTGGGCCCGGCGGGGGAAGGGGAACTGCCCTATCTGATCGGGCAGGGAATATCCCTGACCATTGGCAGCGTGGAGGAAGCGGAGCGGGCTTCCCGGGTGGCGGAAAAGGCGGGAAAGCGCGCCCTGGCGCATGTAAAGCTGGATACGGGGCTGCACCGTTTGGGGTTTACGGAGGCGGGGGAAGCCCTGAAAATCAAGGACCTGCCCGGTCTGGAATTTGAGGGGATGTACAGCCATTTGGCCCTGCGCAGCCGGGAGCAGAGCATGGAGCAGGAGCGGCTGTTTACAGCCATGGCAAACGAAATCGAGGCCGGGGGCCTGCGCGTTCGTCTGCGGCATCTGGTGGATTCCATCGGCCTGACCCGCTATCCTCAGTGGCAGATGGACGCGGTGCGGGTGGGCGCGTTCCTGTACGGCAACGTGCCGGTGAAGTGGGAACGGTTTTCGGAAGGCAAAAGCGTGGTGCGGTTCAAGGCCCGCGTCACCCGCGTGTCCTGGGTGAAGGCGGGGGAGGGCGTGGGCTACGACGATACGCCCCTGACCCGCGATACCCAGGTCGCCACCCTGTCCGTGGGCTATATCGACGGCTATCCCCGGTCTTTGAGCCAGAAGGGCTTCGTGGCGCTCCACGGCAAAAAGGCCCCGGTGCTGGGGCTGGTGTGCATGGATCAAATGATGATCGACGTGACGGACATTCCCGAAACGAAAGCCGGGGACGCCGTGACGCTGCTGGGCGATGCGATCGACCTGCGGGATTACGCCCAATGGGGGAATCTTAACCGCAACGAATGCATGGGCATCATTGGCCGCAGGGTGCCCCGGGTATATTTCCGGGAGGGGAAGCCGGTGCATGTGGAAGCGGAAATGGACGCGATCCGCAGCCGCTGAAAGCGAACGGAACGAGGAAAAGGGGAGATACGATGCGAATCCTGATCGTGAGGCACGCCGAGCCCGATTATGTGCATGATTCCCTGACGGAAAAGGGAAAACGGGAAGCACTGCTGCTGGGAGAACGCTTATCCAGAATCCCGGCCAGCGCCTATTATGTTTCGCCCCTGGGCCGGGCCCAGGCAACGGCGGATTATACCCTGCGCCGCGTGGGCAGGCAGGCGGAAACGCTGCC
>CACWWM010000076.1 GCA_902764565.1 uncultured Eubacteriales bacterium | reverse complement strand
AAGCGGCCGGCCGCTCAGCGACACGGCCCGGACCTATCTGGAGCTGCTGAAAAAGCACATCCGGCTGCTCCAGCCCCCCGGAGGGAGATGATCCAAACAAAACAAGCCGCCTCTCCTCCCTGTCGCGGGGGAGAGGCGGTTCTGTCAAACAGGGGAAAAATCTTCGCGTCCTCAGGCGGCGGACCCGGAGGGCTTCAGGCTCCGGATCTTCCGGAGGAACATGCCGGTGAAGGCCAGACCCGTCACGATCCAGGAGGCGATGTAGATCCATACGATGCAATCCATGGTGCCGAAGCGGGGCAGGATCAGCCAGATGGCGGCCACCCGCAGCCCACAGGTGCACAGCAGCGTGACGATCATGGGCCGCACCGTGTCCCCGGTGCCGCAGCAGGCGCCCGAGAAGGCCTCGGCCACGGCGTAGAACACATAAAACGGCGCCATCATGCGCATGAAGTGCACGATCATCGGGGAGAGTACGGCGTGATCCGCCGCGGAGACGAACAGAGAGCCCAGCGGCAGCCTTTTTTTATTTTTCGACCTGCCGTACATGAAAATATAGGCCACAAAAATAATGACGATCAGCAGCGCACCGAAATTTTTCGACAGCACCACCAAGGCAAACTGGCCGGCCATCATGCCCCAGAAGAACAGGGAAACCCGTTCATGCTTCTGAATCCGCATGCGCAGCAGAATGCACTGTATCAGGATGCCGAAGGAAAGCTGAGTGCCGAATTCGTTTTTCGTTTTAAACAGACCGCCGATGGTCCGGACGCCTTCCAGCTTATAGAAAGCCACGTTGGGAAATATCACGATGCAGATCATCGTGAGCGAAAAGAAAATGAACTGCGCGGAATAAACGATCTCCAGCAGCTCCTTGGTCGTATACCGCTCCACCAGCCATATGGCGAACAAGACGGTCAGAACCACATGAAGCAGGGTGATCATCTCGGATTTCTTATCAATGGTGACGATCATGGACACGACGGAAACATACGCCGTGAAAAAATATACGATCGGATAGGCCGGCTTGAAATTAATCAGGCGGATGCCCATCAGGTCGTCGCCGCTGGCCATAATGACCAAAAAGAACTGCAGGCCGAAGCTGCCGTACTCGATCAGGGAGCACACGCCGCTGCCGACGATTCTATCCAGTTTGCCGGGAAAGCCGAGAAAAACAAGGACCACGAATATGGCCATCATGGTCTGCGCTATGGCGAAACTGCTGGTTTTCGCGGTGGGCACACGTTCTGATCGGATGGTTTCGTTGATTGCGCTCAAGGCTTTCTCCTCCTTTCCCGGATCATTTCAGCGCCGCCTGCAAACCGTGGCGATTCCTACTCCTCTTCCTCCTCTTCCTCTTCGTCGATCATGTTCTTGAAGATGAACGGCGCGGCGATCTTGTAGATAATGATACCGATGACCGCGCCAGCCGTATTGGCGGCAACGTCCTCCAGGTCACACTGGCCCATGGTCAGATACAGCTGGGTGGCTTCGATGAGGGTGGACAGCATGAGGCCCAGCGCGCCCACGTAGGTCATCTTCGCAAGGCGGGCGGGGCGGATCAGCGGGAAGAGCAGGCCGATGGGCACGAACATGATGGCGTTCAGGAACGAGTGCCGCAGAGGTTCGAGGGAGTGGGTCCGAATAGCTTCCTTCAGCTGGTCAAATTTCAGCAGAATGGCCCGGCTGTGGCCCTCTTCACGGGAAAAGATGGTCACGTAGGCAACCAGCACCAGATACAGGATGAACAGAACCAGCATCTTTTTGTTCAGGTTTCTGAAATCCCGCATCAGGCCGTACAGCCCCACGAACAGCACGCAGCAGGACATCATCAGCAGTACGCCCAGCAGCATGAAGCTGGTGTTGCCCATCTGATTGAGGATCATCATCAGGGGAATGGTTACGGCCCCGTAAACCATCAGCAGCACGACGGCCAGCAGGGGAAGGGACTTTTTATTGCTGATACGGGCACACATGGCGCGGAAGATAAGCAGGTAGCCGCCCAGCAGCAGGAATCCTATCAGCAGATAGACCATCATGTCCATATTCAGCAAAGCAGATTCTTCCTTTCTATCCTAAAAAATTATAAATCGTCGCCCAGGTTATTTTTTCCCGTTCTGGCCGGGGGCGGAAGGCGCGCTTCCGGTTTCTTTGCTTTCCGGCTGATCCCAGCTGCCGTCCAGGCCCATGCGCACCAGTTCTTCGGTGATTTCGGCATCGCTTTTGATGAGTGGTTCATCGGCTGCCACATCGTCCATCAGATCGTCGAACACATTCCGGCTGGCTTTGATTACGGTGGCTTCGGGCTTGATATCCGTCAAGGGCTGGGGCGTCTTGGGCTTTTTCTCGATGCCCAGAGCCCAGAAACCGCCGCCCGCTTTTTTCTTCTTCGCGGGCTGCGATTGGGCCTTCACTTCGCCGGGGGCATTTTCCTTGACAGGCGCTGCCTTGGGCTTTTCAGCTTTCGCGGGCTTTTGAGCCTTGGGTTTTTCGGTCTTGCCAGGCTTTTCTGCCTTGGCAGACTTTTCGGCCTTGGGGGCGGATCCTTTGAACAGGAAACCGAACATCCCGCGCTTCTTTTGCGGGGTTTCAGGCGGCGCGGCCTGCTTCCCGGGCGCTGCGGTATCTTCGGGCTGGCTGAGGATACCTTCCGTGTTTTCGGAAGCCTGCGCCCATTCCTCCGGACTGATAATTTCCGGCGCGGGGAGGGAAACAGCATCCTCGGCGCTGTCGGTTTGCTCCGCGCCCGCCGGTTCGCTCACGGGAGCCTGGGGCTGCCCCTCCTCCGGGCTGATAATTTCCGGCGCGGGGAGAGACGCGGCGCTTTCGGCCTGTTCGCTCTGCTTGACCTGTTCGGGCTGCTGCGTCTGTTCCGCCTGTTCGGGCTGCTCCTCCTCCGCGGGGGTGCTGGTGGAAGGAAGCGGCCAGTCCTCCAGATCGGACGGCGACGGTACGAAGGGCGCTTCCTGCGGCGCCTGGGCCGCCTCCGGCGCTTCTGCCGACGCGGGGACTTCCCGCATGGACGGCGGCAGATCCATGTCCATGTCCTCCGTGCGTCCGGCGGCTTCCGCGGCCTTTTGCTTGTTGATCAGCGTCAGCAGCGCGGCGTCGTTTTCTTTTTTCTCCTGCTTTTCGGCTTGCGTCTTTTCGGCCTTCGGCCCTTTTTTCTTCTTTTTCTTGGAGGAAGTCTTCTTCTTTCCGGGGGCCGCTTCATTCTTGGACGCGCCCTTTTTGCCTACGCCCATCATGACGTTCTTGGAGGTCTGCACCGCGTTCACGATGCAGCCCAGCACGCGGGTACCGGATTTGTCCAGCTTTTCCAGGGCGGCCTGAATTTCGGGAATAGGAGCCGTATCGTACCGAATCACGAAGACCACCGTATTGGCCACCTGGTTCAGGCTCAGGGTTTCGGATTCCTTGCCTACGGGCGGCGCGTCGATGATGATATAGTCGTACTGCTCCTTGAGCTGGGTAATCATTTCAACGATGGTGCTGTCCAGGTAAATCAGGTTATGCTCCATCACCATGGGCAGCAGATCCAGATAGCCGGTCAAGGTGGTAATGGCGTCCGCCATGGTGACTTCGCCCCTGTACAGGGCGTTCAGGGAACGGTTGTAATCGATATTATTCAGGAACAGGGAACCCAGCATGGGGTTTTTGTAGTCGAAGTCGATCAGCAGCGTGCGCTTCTCCATATCCGACAGCTCGATAGCCAGGCTGGCAGCGATGGACGTGCGGCCTTCCTCGCCGGTGGTGGACGTAATATAGAAGCAATGGCATTTTTCCTTGGAGCCGATGCGGTTTCGCAGGATATATGCCGCCGCCGAGAAGCTCTGCGATACGTCGGTCGACGCTTTTTCATCGGAGACCAGCAGAGAGGTTCTGCCCTTGAAGTACGAGCTGTCGTGGGGAATGATACCGATGGTTTCCAGGCCGAACACGGGTTCGATGTCCTTCACGTTGATCAGCGTGGGGCGCATCATCAGCTCGATGATGGCAAAGCCCATGCCTGCTGCGAAGCCCAGCACAGGAAGGATCATCCAGGTTTTGATGTTGGCTGTGCGGGAGTTGATCAGCTTCGCCACGGGTTCGTTGAAAATATTTAGGCGGCCAACCTGAACAAGCTCGGCCAGCAACCGGTTTGCGGTGCTGACGATGTCATTCCACAGGGTCAGTCCCTCTTCGCCGTGATCCCACGTCAGGCGCATGGTGATGATGTTGGTATCGCCGTACTGGGAAATGGACAGCCTGCCGCGGATATCCGAGGCGGATACGCCCAGCAGCTGTTCGTCGTTGATGACCTGGTACAGGAGCCGGTCGCTGCGGAGCAGGTAATAAACCGTATCGTACATTTCGGTGGCCATCGTTATGTCGGTTCTGGAGGGGGCTCTGTTATTGCCGGAATACCGGCCATCGCTGTCCACTGCGGAAACGAGTAAGGAACCGTCGATCTGATAATCCTCTACGGCGGACTGCACATAGTTCATGCCTGAAAGCAGCAAACCGAAAACCAAGCCCATAAAAGTAAGGGCGACGATGATTTTCCAGCGCTTCTGCACCGCAAACAGCAAATCACTGATGCGCAGCTGAATTCCCACTGTGTTCAATGCATCGTCTCCCTTCTTGATTTGCTCCGCGCTTCACGGCGGGCCGGATGAAATTGATTCAGGATTCTTCCTTCTCCGCGGCGCGCTTCCTGCGCCGGCGGAGGACGATAATCAGCACCACCGCCGCCGTGATCACCGTCAGGGCCGCGATGCCGCCGATGATGATGTAATGCAGCAGGTAGGAGGTCTGCAGGTTGATGTTCTGCACTTCCGCGGTATCCCGGATCTGGATATCCAGGCGGGTGGAGCGGTCGTCTTCACGGAGGATGTAGTAGCTTCCCGGTGCCAGATCGGTGAACATCAGCGGCGCGCCGGTGGTGGTCCATACGCGGATCAGGCTGCCGCTTGCGTCGTACAGCGAAAGGTTCACGTCGGCCACCTGAATATCGCTGAATTCGTCCGTCAGGCCGATGGACACGCGGATCATGTGGTTAAACAGGTTCAGCGTGGCTTCGCTTTCGCCGTCGATGTGTCCGCTGCCGCTTACCTGGAAGGAGTAAACGGATTTATCCAGCATGTAATTTTCGGCTGTGCTGGTTTGGGTGATCTGGTAGGTGACGCCCTTTTCCAGGGAGTTCAGCAGGATTTCGCCCGACCCGTTGGTGACGGCCTCGATGGCGGGATCGGCACTGCCCAGCTTGGAAATGGAGAATGCCGCGTCCCGGATGCCGCGGGTGGGATACAGTTCATCCTTCAGGGAAATCCTGATCTTTGTGCGGGCGCTGACCAGCGTGTTGGCGGGAGGCAGGGAACCGGTTTTCTTCTCCACCGTCGCTTCCAGATCCGCATCCAGCCCGGTATAGTATTCCGGGATCACGCGCTGACGGATCAGGTACGGCCCTAAATAGACCTCTTCGCTTTCGCCGTTGCCGTTTTCGTCGATGATGATTTTGCTTACCACTTGGCCCACCCTGTACCGCAGGGTGCCGTCGCTGGTGATGATGTTTTCCGCCGCGATTACGTCGAATTCGGCGCCCGCGATGGGCTGGCCCGTTTCGGCGTCAGTCATCCGCAGACGGATGATGTTCCGGGAGGGATAAATGGGCACGCGCACTACCATGGGATCGGCCCAGTCGTGGGTTTCGTCCAGGCGGAATTCCACGTTCTGCGCGGCGTCGTAGCCCTCCGGCTCTGTCAGCTCATGCAGCTCATAGTCGCCAAGCATCAGTTTTTCAGGCAGATAGAAATTGCCCGATTCGGTGGTTTCAAAGGAGCGGAAAGAAATCCGTTCGGGATAATATACGTTGAGTACTTCCAGGGAGTGGTTTTCGCCGTACAGCTCAAACTGTACGCCCGCTTCCTTGATGGAACGGTCGGTTTCCGCGTCCACCATGATGACGTAAACGGCGGATTTCAGGCCTGCGTCCGGTTCGTCGCCAGGGCCTTCGCCCATGCCGTTGCCGCCGCCGTCGCCGCCGCCTCCGCCGCCGGCACCGCCGCCGGGCAGGTCAGGCGTGGGGGTGGGAGAAGGTGTGGGCGTGGGGGTCAAAGCGGCCGTTTCGGTGGGCGTGCTGATGGGATCAATGCCCTCCGACACGTACCAGCCGTCGTGGCCGCCTCCGCCGCCCCCGTCGGGGAACCAGACGAACGCGGTGGGTTCCGGGGTGTCCGTGGCTTCGTCGTTATCCCCGTGATCGGAATCGGCGTAGGTGTTGCCCGCGTCGGGGTCATCCAGGGTGTGTTCGGGAATGTGTACCAGATAAAGGCCGAGCAGCAGGATTACGAGCATCAGAATAAGCAGCAGGGCGCTGAACATATCCGACGCGGGCTGCCAAAAATTGAGCTCTTCATCTGGGCTGCGCTTTCGGTTTTTCTTCATTTACCGGACTCCCCGCTGATTAGTTCTTATTGATTACGTCTTCAAATTCCTTAATGGAAATGGGCTTGGAAAGATAGAAGCCCTGGCCTTCGGTGCAGCCGCACTTGCGCAGCATGTTCATCTGTTCCATGTTTTCGATGCCCTCGGCGGACAGCGTGAGCTGCAAGTTGCGGGCCTGATCGAAAATGGAATTGAGCATGCCCTGGTTCACCTTTCCGCC
This sequence comes from uncultured Eubacteriales bacterium, assembly GCA_902764565.1. Classification (GTDB taxonomy): domain Bacteria; phylum Bacillota; class Clostridia; order Christensenellales; family Aristaeellaceae; genus RUG563. Next base: position 1,890 of record CACWWM010000076.1, on the reverse strand, counting down.
GAAGCGGCGCAGGTCCAGCTTCATGGCGTCGCAGTTGATGTTTTCAATGGCGTTCATGGCGATGAAATCGCCGTCGAAGCCGTCCATCACCACGCGGAACCCGGCCTGGCGCAGCTTTTCTTCGGTTTCAGTTACCACATGGCTGGACTGCATATAGGCGTTTTCCGCGATTTCGATTTCCAGATAAATAGGGGGGATGCGGTATTTTTTCAGCATGTCCGAGAAGAACTCGGCGATGTCGATGGCCAGAATATCGGTCTTGGTTACGTTGATGGAAATGGGCATCGGGCGGAAGCCGGTATCCACCCATTTGCGGATGGTGATGCACACCTGTTCCCAAATGTACTGGTCCAGCTTGGTGATGTAGCCGTTGCCTTCCAGAATGGGGATGAAAACGGCGGGGGACACCATGCCCAGTTTTCCGTGGCTCCAGCGCACCAGCGCTTCCGCGCCCACCATTTTGCGGGTGTTCAGGTCAAAGCGCGGCTGGAGATAGAAGATGAATTCGCCGTTTTTCAGGCCCTGCAGAATCTGGGGCATCAGAATCTGTTCGTTGCCGGTATTCTGGGCCGCAATGGCGGGATTGGCGGAGCCTGCCACGGTAAAGGTGCCGCTTTTGGGCAGGCGTTCCAGCAACTGGGTGATCTGCTTCATTTCCCGGCGTTCCCGATAGCGCAGCTGTTCTTCCACGGGGGGGATTACATTTTTATGGAATTCATCCACGAACAGGCCCATATTGCGGATCATCATGTTCCAAGTAATGCGGTAAATGATATTGAACACCAGGGACAGGATAACGCCTGCGATAGACGTATAGAAAGCCACACGGATACCGGCCAGCAGCGTCTGCACGCTGGACAGGGCGGCGTTCACGCTGCTGAACCCGATGCCCTGGATACCGACGATCAAACCGATGAAGGTACCAAGGATGCCAAGACCGGTCAGTGTGCCGGGAATCTGCTGCACCACGTTCTGCCAGCTTTTCAGGCCCAGGATATCGTCGTTGATGTAATCTTCGATATCCGCCAGCACCTGGCCGGAATCCCGCTGCGCCTGCACCTTTTCCTGGTACTCGCGGAACTGCTCATCCATCACGCGCTGATGGAAGAATTCCTCGATCTGCACCATCACCGACCAGGTGGAGCTGGTTTGCACCTCCAGGGCTCTTTCGATGTTTTCCAGCCCCTCTTCAAAGGCGCGGTAATACTGAATCACCGGGAACACGCCGAAAAGCACGCCCAGGAACACAATAGCTTCCATGAGTACGATGAATACGGTGGATACTTCATCCGGCGCATAAGCAGTCAGAATTACACCGCCTATGAGGATGAAAATAACCAGGAAATAAATCAGCTTCCTCATCCGCGTCGCTCCTACAACTCCATTTTGATCATCCGTCCCGCCGCCACGGCTTTGCCCCGGCTCCTCCGGGTGAACGGGAAAAAAAGGCCGCAATCAACCAAGGGTCAAAAAAAACCGCCTTTATTATAGCATATCAACGCGCGGAGTGCTATACCATTCAGCAAAAAACATATACCATTCGGCAAAAAACATTGATCAATTAACCACATAATGGTAAAAATGCAGCGAAAAAGTAATAAAAACACCCGGACACGGAGCGGCGTGCCCGGGCGGATGCAGGGAAATATCGGATTCAAAACAATTTTTGGCAGCAGAAAGCAGTAAAGAAGCGCTTATTTTTCGCCCTGGCCCCGCCGCTCCGCTTCGTGCAGGCAGGAAATCAGCTGGGCGGTGGTCAATTCCCGTTGGCCGAATTTTTCTTCTCCCACCACGCCCGCCATGCCGTGCCACAGGCAGGCCATGGCCACGTCGCGGATGGAAAAGGGGAGAGGCGAACGGGTTTCTTCGTCATAATCCCACAGCAGCACG
>CACWWM010000075.1:8684-9903 GCA_902764565.1 uncultured Eubacteriales bacterium | reverse complement strand
GATTGATCTGACGCTGGGGAAAACCCCGAATATCGCCGTCCGTCCTCCGGAAAATAAATATATAGTGAATGACTTTATATATTGCAAAGAAGGCGTATTCGACCACCTGGAGGGGTTTGAAGAACAGCTTTCTTTGGGTAATATTTCGGATTATCGTTTGCTCAGGACTCAAGGCACGCGTTTTACCGGAGATGTAGCCAGCAGCAGCGACCGGTTAGGGGGCGTCACTTTCCAGGCGGATTCCCTGGAAGAATTCAATCGGCGGCATAGGGCCTTTGTGGAAGCTGTCAAGGTAATCGACGATCAGGGAAACGACATCATGCGGCATGATCTGCTTCCTGATCTAATGGAATAATCGTATGGAAAACCATACGGCTTTTAAGGATATGTGATGCCCCAATGAATATGAAGCAGCTCAAATATGTGCTTGTTCTTGCCAAGGAAGGATCGTTTTCCAGAGCGGCGGAAGCGCTGGCAATCAGTCAGCCTTCCCTTTCCCAATATATCAAAAAGATCGAAAATGAAATCGGCCTGGAGCTTTTCGACCGGACCAACGGGGACGTGCGATTGACGGACGCCGGGCGCGTGTATATCGAAGCCGGAAGGAAAATCCTCGATTTGGAGCATCAGATGGAGGTTTCCTTTTCCGATCTCGCCGCCCATAAAACCGGTTCTTTGATTATTGGGGCGGCCCCGTACCGGGCTGCGGGTATGATGCCGGAAATCGCCCATGCCTTCAAAGAAATCCATCCCGGCATGCACCTGGTGATCCGGGAAGGCACCACCTCGGAGCTGGCGGAAGGGATGGAGCACGGGGAATATGATTTGTGCCTGACGCTCCTGCCCCTGGACGGGCGCATATTCGAGTGGGAAAAGGTCGCGGAAGAGGAGCTGATTTTGGCAGTCCCGGCCGCCATGCCGCCCTTTCCGGCGGAGCACGTCCCCGGGAAAAAATATCCCGCCGTCAGCGCGGAAATACGGAACGGGCGAGAGCTGGTCATGCTTACAGACGCGCAGTATATGCAAAAGCTGCTGCTCGATCTCGTCATGGACTGCCATTTGACGCTTCAGACAGCGGCGGTGGTCAAGAGCTTAGGCGCGCAGATCGCCATGGTGCGGGCGGGCGTGGGCATGGCGCTTACGGCCTCCGGCATCGAACGGTTCTGCAATCCCGGCGAAGTAACATTTTACTCCTTGACACAGGCTCTTCCCAAACGGG
>CACWWM010000075.1:0-8649 GCA_902764565.1 uncultured Eubacteriales bacterium | reverse complement strand
GCAAGGACAGGCAATTGTCCCAGGCGGCGCGCGAACTGAAAGAAGTGATCCGGAGCGTTGCGTGGTAAGCAAAAAATATTTTGGGCGGATACTTGTAATTTCTGTTTATTTGTATTATAATCAAATGGTTATGGAAGGTATACCCTGCCTGACGCTGTTCCTGCCTGACGGAAGGTTCGGGCAAATCAGGGCGGTCTGCATCCATCTACATCGAAAAGAGGAGGACACTCAAGATGCCATCCGCATTGCTGTACCTGGCGATCATGCTCGCGGTAATCGTCGTCTGGTTCCTGCTGCTGAAGCGTCCGGTATATGAAGCTGTTCTGATCAGCTTCATCATCCTGCTGACCATCACCGGGACCTGGGGCTCCATCGGCACTTACATCGAAAAGGGCCTGACCACATCGCTGCTTTACTCCATGACGGCATTCTGCGCCATGTCGATCCTGCTGACCAAAACCAAGGTGATCGACAGCGCCATTGCCGTGATTCTTGCTCTGCTTGGCCGGGTCACCGGCGGCGCGGGCTATGTTTCCGTCGTCGCCAGCTCTTTCATGGGCGCGCTGTCCGGCTCCGGCCCCGGCAACGTTATGGCTACCGGCTCCATCACCATTCCCGCCATGAAGAAGTCCGGCTTCCCGGCTGAACTGGCCGCCAATATTGAAAGCAATGCTTCTTATCTTGGCAACATGATCCCGCCCTCCGGCAATATCACCGCCGCTCTGGGCGCGCTGACCGGCATGGCCGCCTATGGCGAGGGCTATATCTCCCAGGCGGAATTCTGGATCGTGCTGTGGGGCTGCTCCCTGTGGTTCATCGTGCAGCGCCTGATCATGGTATTCGCATTCTGCAAGTACTACAAAGTGGCCCCCATCGCCAAGGAAGACCTGCCCAGCCTGAAAGAGACCCTGAAAGCCGGCTGGCAGGGCATGCTGCTGCCCGTCATCATCCTGCTGCCCTTCGTGCTGGACTACTTCTTCAAGTCCACCTTCTTCACTGAAAGACTGGGCAAGAGCGGCGCCGGCAATATGTCCAGCAGCCTGCTGATCTTCATCGGCGGTCTGGCTTCCATCTATGCGGTGATTATTGCCAAGGACAAGAAGCAGTGCACGCCCCACGCCATCGCCAAGATGTTCGCGGACGGCATCAAGACCATCGCCTCCGCCATCGGCGTGTGCGTGATCGGCTACATGATCGGCGCCATGTTTACTGATTTGAAGGTCACTGACGAAATGCTCACCTTCATGGAAGGCATGAACATGGGCAAGCTCGGCCTGGTGCTGTTCATCTGCCTGATCACCTGCCTGCTGGGCATGGTGATCCCCGGATCTTCCCTGGTGGTCATCTTTGGGCCGGTGTTCATCACCATCTTAGCCTCCAAGGGCGTGAACCCCACGCTGGCGGCCGCCATGCTGCCCTGCATCTGCGGCGTGATGTGCGGCATCACCCCGCCCCTGGGCCTGGGCATGTATGCCGGTATGTCCCTGGCGGACAGCGAATTCGGCAAAACGTTCAAGAATAACCTGTGGTGGGTGGCCGCTCAGTTCATTATGGAAGCCGTCGTGCTCATGGGCTGGCTGCCGATCCTGGGCCTGTAAGGAGGGAACGAAAATGAAAGAGACTTTGAAGAAGATTTCCGACGTTTTCAAGATCATCTTCGGTTACGGCATCGAAATCGTTCTCTTCGCCGGCGGGCTCACGTTCTTCGGCTATCTGGCCGCGCTGGTCATCGGCGGGGAGACCGCCACGGAAATGTGCACCTGGATCTATAAGACCTTCATTCCCATTATCATCAAAGCGTCCACCATCCTGATCCTGTTTGGCCTGGTCACCATGTACCTGGCCGGAGAAAAGGCGCTGACTCCCGACAAGCGGAGCGCAAAACAGGAAGGCGAAAAGTAATATCATCGGGCCAGCTATCCGCTGGCCCCTTTCCTTCGCCTGCTCATCGTGAAAACATGACCCATCTTATAGGTGAAAGTATGAATCAATCAATCGAATTCCTGAACGCGGTGGACAGCGTGTGGCGGCAGGATGTGCCCGCTCCGGTAATGGCGCGGGCAAAGCGGAGCTTGCTGGATTACCTGGCAGTGACCTGCGCTGGCGCGGCGTTTCAAAGGGAAAAGCTGGAAAAATACATGGCTTTCGCCCTGCCGGAACCGGGCTCGTTCCGGGCTATCGGCATGGGAAAGGACCTGGCGCTGAAGGAAGCCGTTTTTCTCAACGGCCTGAACGGCCACGCCCTGGACTTTGACGACGGCACAAACAGCGGCATCATCCACCTGGGCTCGCCCATCTTTTCCCTGCTGCTCCCGCTGGCCCAGCGGTACGGCGTCGGTGTGGAAGACATGCTGAAAGCGGCGATCACGGGTTATGAAGCGTCCTATACCATGGCCGTATCCATTCAGCCGGGCCACAAGGCCATGGGCTACCATGCCACGGGCACCTGCGGCACGCTGGGCGCGGCCATCGCCGCCAGCTATATGTTGGGCTTTACGGCGGAGGAACGCTTTCAGGCTTTCGCCAGCGCGTGCGTTGCCGCCAGCGGGATGCTCAAGGTATTGGACGACGGAAGCGAGCTGAAGCCCTACAACGTGGCAAAGACGGCGCTGCTGTCCCTGACCGCGCTCCAGCTTGCCAAAGCGGGATTCAAGGGCCATCCCGACCCCTTGGGCGGACGGGGCTTCCTGAAAATGATGACCGGCAAAGAGGACGTGGAACTGAAGCCCGTACTGCTGAACGGCACCTATGCCATCATGAAGAGCTACACCAAGCCCTACGCCTCCTGCCGGTACACCCATCCTTCTGTGGAAGCCGCCATTCATCTGCGGGCCAGGGTGAAGCCGGAGGACGTGGAAAGCATCGACATCAAAACCTACAGCTTAGCGGTTTCCGGGCATGAGCACACGGAAATCCCCGGAAGCTACAGCGCCAAAATGAGCATCCCCTATGCCACCGCTGCCGGGCTGATGTACGGCAAAGCGGGCCTGCAGGAGTTCAGCGAAGAAGCTGTGAAGGAAGAAAACATCCTGGCGCTGACCCGAAAAATCCATGTGGAAGCGGACGAAGCTCTGAGCGCCGCCTTCCCCCGGGAGCAGACCGCCATTGTGACCATCCGCACCAAAGACGGCGAATTCACCGACCGCGTGGATTTCCCCAAGGGCGAGCCGGAAAATCCGCTGACGGACGAAGAATTCCGTGTCCGGTACGACGGGCTGATGGATTACGCCGGGGTGGATCGCACGGTGAGCGGCAGTGTGTTTGATTTTGCTTACCAACCGTCCGTCTTGGCGGCGAATCTGGTGAAAGCGCTGTAAAAAAATCAGGATAAATACCATTCGTATCGTGGAGGCGCTTACTTTATGAAGCTGATTTTAGGCACGATGACCTTTGGCGAAAGCGTATTTGCGCCGGATGTTTCCGCCTTTCTCTCCGCTTTTCTGGACGCTGGATATGTTGAACTGGACACGGCCTACGTCTATAACGACGGAGCCTGTGAAAAACTGCTGGGCGAAGCGCTGAAAAGCATAAATCGCCCTTACAGCATCGCCACGAAGGTGAATCCGCGGATCAGCGGCAGGCTGGACGGCGAAGCGGCGTATAAGCAGGTAAAGGAAAGCCTGGAAAGGCTGCAATTGTCCTCCGTGGATACGGTGTATCTGCATTTCCCCGATCCGGCCACCCCGGTGATTTCCGTGCTTTCCGCCATGGCGGACCTGCACGATCAGGGAAAGTTCCGCGAACTGGGCCTGAGCAATTTCCCGGCCTGGATGGTGGCGGACGTCTGGCACATCTGCGACCGGCACGGCTGGGTAAAGCCCACCGTATACGAGGGAATGTATAATCCGCTGACCCGGCTGGCGGAAAAAGAACTGAACGCCTGCCTGGATCATTTCGGGATGCGGTATTACGCCTATAATCCGCTCTGCGGCGGGCTGCTGACGGGGCGCTACGGCAAATTTGAGGACGCACCCACGGACGGACGGTTCACCCACCGTCCCGGCTATCAGAACCGCTATTGGAAAAAGAGCTACTTTGAGGCCGTCGATCTGCTGAAAACTGCCTGCGAAAGGCATGGCATGACCACTGTGGAAGCCGCCTACCGCTGGCTTTCGCACCATTCCATGCTGAATGAAAAGCGCGGCGACGGGATCATCATCGGCGCGTCCAAGCTGGATCATCTGAAGCAAAACATGGAAACCATGAAAGCCGGACCGCTGACGGAGGACGTGCTGGCCGCTTTTGAGGAAGCGTGGAAAACGGCCAGGCCAGACAGCCCGGATTATTTTACACTGTATAAAGGAAACAAATGAGGGAAGCAAATGCTGGATCAAAAAAAAGTATTTGAAACGCTGGCGAAGCACGGGATCACCTTCTTCACCGGCGTGCCGGATTCCTATCTGAACGGCTTCTGCAATTACGCCCTGGCGAACTGCGGGAACCGGAACGTGATCGCCGCCAACGAGGGGAACGCCGTCGGCATCGCCGCGGGGCACTATTTTGCCAGCAAGGAAATCCCGCTGGTCTATATGCAGAACAGCGGCATGGGGAACACGATCAACCCTCTGGCAAGTCTTGTGGAAAAGCGGGTGTACGCCGTGCCTATGCTGCTGCTCATCGGCTGGCGCGGCCAGGGCGATACGGAGCCCAAGCACCCACAGCATCATCTACAGGGAGAAATCACCCCCGGCCTGCTGGACGTGATGCATATTCCGTATACCGTGCTGGAGGACAGCATCGACCAGTTTCAGGCCGCCGTCGAAAAGGCCGCTGCATACTGTGCCGAAAGCCGCCAGCCCTACGCCCTGATCGCGCCCAAGGGCGTGATGGCGGCCAGCGAAAAGGCGAATGACGTTGATACCGTATATCCCATGAGCCGGGAGGAAGCCATCGAGGTGATCCTGGATCATCTGCCCGCGGATACAATCTATGCCGCCACCACCGGCCGAGCAACGCGGGAGCTGTACTTCCTGCGGGAGCGCAGGGGAGAAAGCAAGGAAAACGATTTCCTGAACGTGGGCTCCATGGGCCACGCTTCCTCCGTGGCGCTGGGCATCGCTCTGGAAAAGCCGGAGCGCAGGGTTGCCGTGCTGGACGGCGACAGCGCCGCCATCATGCATATGGGCGCTATGACCATGGTGAGCAAGCTTGACGCACCGAATTTCATGCACATCGTGCTCAACAACGGGGCCCATGAGTCCGTGGGCGGCCAGCCCTCGGCGGGTTATCAGCTGGATTTTACGGCCATAGCGCAAGGCTGCGGCTACGCAACCGTGGGCCACGCGGTCACCACCAAGGAAGAATTGGCGGACGCGCTCAAAACGCTTTCCGCCACCCCCAAAGCTTCTTTCATTGACTGCCGCATCCATAAGGGTCTGCGGGGCAAACTGCCGCCGCTGGACTTTGATCACAGAACGGCCATCGACGCTTTGATCGACAATCTGAACCGGTGAAAACACCGGAGAAAGGGGTACAATATGAACAGCATGGATAAAACGAGGGAATTTCTCAAGTCCATCGGCCTTCCCGGTGGGGACGCATACGATCTGCCGACGAGCGAAAAACGGTTTCCCGACGGCGGCCAATACCGCTTTGAGGTGCCCGGCATCCAGGGCCCAAAGGTCATGAAGGCCCTGCTGGAGGCCATTGACAGCTATGGTCTGTATCTGCACCGCGTGACCCAGACCCAGGGCATCATGCGGCTCACCGATGAGGAAATCGGCAAGATGGTGGAACTGGCCCACGAATACCAGACCGACCTGATTTTAGCCATCGGTCCCCGCGCTACCACCGACACCTCCGCTTCCGTGCATACCGAAGAAGGCGTGCGCATGGGCTACCGTCTGCGGGGCCAGGAGCAGATCGTCCGTGCCATCGAGGATGTGAAACGTGCGGCGCGTTTAGGCTGCCGGGGCTTCCTGGTTTACGACGAGGGCAATCTTTGGATCTTGAATGAAATGCGTAAAGCGGGCGAGATCCCCGCGGACTGCCATTTCAAGCTCTCCGCCCACGCCGGTCACGGCAATCCCTGCTCCGCCAAGCTTCTGGAAAACATCGGCGCCGATTCTCTGAACCCCGTGCGGGACATACAATTGCAGATGATGGCGGCCCTGCGTCAGGCCATTGATATCCCGCTGGATCTTCACACCGAAAATCCCAAGTCCACCGGCGGCTTCATCCGGCATTACGAGGTGCCGGAAATGATCCGGGTGGCGGCTCCTATTTATTTGAAAACCGGCGGCTCCGTGGCGCAGACCCATTCCTGGGACAGCACTGAGGATGATGCGAAGAAGCGCGCCAAGCAGTGCGCTTTGGTGAAGCGCATGATCGATGAATACTATCCCGAAGCTGTATGGAGCCCCAAAGGCAGCCTGTAAGCGCAGAAAAACAATATGCCGCGCACCGCGGAGGAAAGAGGAAAACACTATGCGTCATCATCGCTATAATCCCGATTTCAAATTCATTGTGGAGCCAGAATCCTTCAATAAATATACAGAACGGGAGCTGCTCCAGTACTGCCTGGGCGCGACCATGTACATGCCCGGTTTCAAGGATTTCGCTCCCAAAATTCTTTCTAACGCCATGCCCGGCCTGACCAGCATGGTGCTCTGCTGTGAGGATGCCTGCCCCGAGGAACGGGTGCTGGAAGCGGAAGAAAACATCCATAAGCTGCTGGACACCGTCACCAGCGCCGTGGAAGATGGTACGCTGGACGAGGATAAGGTGCCGTTGATTTTCGTCCGTATCCGTAACCTGGATCAGTTTAAGCATTTCGGCGCTGGCCTGACAAAGCATCAGGTGAAGAGCCTGTGCGGTATCAACTTCCCCAAGTTCAACGCGGAGAACGGCTATGAATACTATGCCTATCTGCGGGATCTAAACGAGAAGTTCGGCGAGATCATCTACGGTATGCCGATTATCGAGGATAAGGAAGTGGCCTATAAGGAAAGCCGCATGTACGAGCTCACCGGCATCAAGCGCATCCTGGATAAGTACAAGGACCTGGTGCTGCAGGTGCGCGTGGGCGCGACGGACTTTTCTTCTGTGTTCGGCGTGCGCCGGGGCGTGGGTTATTCGGTGTACGATATCATGGCCGTGCGGGAGTGCCTGTGCGATATCCTGAATATGTTCACCCGGGACAACGATTATGTGGTGTCCGGTCCGGTTTGGGAATACTTCCGCGCGCCCAAGGAACTCATGTTTGAGGAACTGCCGCACTATGGTATTCAGGACTACCTGACAAGGCATGAGTCCATCGTGAATAATGAGATCGACGGCCTGCTGCGCGAGGTCATCCTGGACAAGGCCAACGGCTTTGTGGGCCGCACGGTCATCCATCCCACCCACGTGAAGTTTGTCAACGCCATGATGGCGGTTACTAAGGAAGAATATGACGACGCCTGCCAGATTCTCGGCACCGGCGGCGGCGTTGTCAAGGGCGCCGGCGGCAACAAGATGAATGAGATCAAGCCCCACACCAACTGGGCAAAGAAGGTTTATAACAGAGCGAGAGCTTATGGCGTTATCCGGGACGAATCCGGCCATGTGAAGCTCTTTGCTGTGAACGATTAATAGAATATAGAACCAAGACAATGAATGAGAAGCCGTCCCCGGATCTTTTTCTTTCGCGGTAAGCAGGAGATTGCGGACCGCGGGAGAAAAGAACTGGGGACGGCTTTTTGAAATGAGGTGAACAGGATGCCGAAACAGGTGATTACGCCCATCAGCGAAGAAGCAGCTGCCGATCTGCAGGTGGGAGATACAATAGAAATCAGCGGTTATATCCTTTGCGGGAGGGATGCTGTACTTCCCAAAGTACTGAAGCTGATTGATGAAGGAAAAGACGTGGGTGTCGATTTGAAGGGGCAGGTTATTTTCCATACGGCTGTCAGCCCTGCAGGCGTTGGGCCGACCAGCTCCAATAAGCTGGAAATAGAAAGCTCCATCGAACCGTTATCCAAGGCAGGTATCAAGCTGCATCTTGGCAAAGGTGAACTGCATCCCGAAACGATTTCCGCTCTGGATAAGTATAACGCCGTTTATGCGGTGATCCCGCCTGTTACTGCGCTGCTTGGCGCGAAAACCAGCGAACAAAAGTGCGTGGCATTCCCGGAATTGGGTATGGAAGCGCTGTATCTGATCAAGGTGGACAAGTACCCGGCCATTATCGGCGCGGCGCACGGGAGGAGCATCTATGAAAAATGATATTGTAGCCTTGGTGCGGGATACGCTGGTGGAAGCGGGGTCCACGTTCCGGGAAGATAAAAAGGAAGCGTACCGGCGTGCCATCGCCGCAGAAACCAATGAAAAGGCCAAATGGGTGCTTGAAACGGTGCTGGCTAATGCGGAGGCAGCGGAACGGGATCGCAGCCCCCTGTGCGATGATACCGGCATTCCTCATCTGGTGCTGGAGGTTGGCGAAGACTGCGCCGTGACCGGCAGGATGCTGGACCAGATCCGGCAGGGCGTGGCGGAAGGGCTGCGAAAGCTTCCGGGCCGTCCCATGGGCATTATGGGAGACGACAGCCACAGGATCGACCAGAGCGGCGGCTTAAACCCGGATTCCGCGGGGGTCGAGCCTGCGCCCATCCTGATCCGGCGCTGCACGGAAAATGTGATTCGGCTGCATATCCTGATGTTTGGCGGCGG
>CACWWM010000074.1 GCA_902764565.1 uncultured Eubacteriales bacterium | reverse complement strand
CTTTTCGCCCTTGGCGATCGGCCGCAGGGCGATTTTGTGCCCGGCGGGAATGCCCTCCCGGGGGGTGATCAGCACGCCTACGTTATCCAATTCGTGGAGTTTGATGTAATCGCTCATTCTTTTCTCCCATTTTCATCATGTATTTAACAGCGATAAAATAGATTACCCCCCTTTTCAGCTTTCTCGGAAGGGGGTCTGGGGGAAACCGCTCTTCCAGCCATGCGGACCATACGGGACGCATGGCGCGCCACCATTATAGCATCTTAGAAAAGCAGCACGGACAAGCGCAGCGCAGGACGCGCAAAGCAATTTCAAAGAGCGGTTTCCCCCAGTTATTATTTTTTTATTTCGCAAACGCCTTGCGCATGGCGCAGCGGATGCAGCCGGCCTTGATGTCGGCGAGCTGGGCAGCCACCTTGGCTTCCAGGCCGGGAATGGCGGTGAGGTCCTCGCCCCACAGGGCGGTATTGGACAGCACGGCGTGGGCGTCGGGCTCGGTCTGGGCGGCGAAGAAGGTGAGCACGTGGGCGTCGTCCTTGACCGGATAGGGCTTGCCGTCCCGGAGGCCCTCGTAATCGCCCGCTTCGTTCTGCTTGATGCCGGTGTAGAAGCAGATCAGGGAGGTCAGGCCGAAGGCCAGACAGGCGGGGATTTCGCCGGTCTTTTTCTGGTAGTCCTTCAGGGTGGGCAGCACCCGGGCGGTCCACTTGCTGACGGAGTTCAGGGCGATGGACAGCAGCTCGTGCCGGTTGAAGGGGTTTTCAAAGCGCAACATCACCGCGTCCGCAAAGGCCTTCACCTCGTCCTGGGGCAGGGGCACGTTGGGCATGATCTCGTCGTTGAGGGCATGCTCTAAGAAGGGGCGCACGTCCTTGTCCGCCATGCACTCGCCCACGGTGTCCAGGCCCGCCAGATACGCGCCCAGCACCATGGTGGTATGGGCTCCGTTGAGCATGCGCACCTTGCGCAGCTTGTAGGGCTTCACGTTGTCGGTGAAGATGACGGGGTTCACTTTGTCCAGGGGCAGTTCCTGCTTCACCTGCTCGGGGCCTTCGATCACCCACAGGCCGAAGGGCTCGGCGGTGTCCAGCTGCTGGTCTTCGTAGCCCAGTTCCTCGAACACGGCGGGCACTTCCTTGCGGGGGAAGCCGGTAACGATGCGGTCAACCAACGTGGAGCAGAAAATGTTGTCCTTTTCCAGCCAGGCAAGGAACTTATCGCCCAAATCCCACTGCTTCGCGGTCTTGAACACGGCGTCGCGCAGATGATAGCCGTTATCGTCGATCAGCTCGCAGGGCAGGATGATGAAGCCGGGCTTGCCCAGCAGGAAGCGTTCGTGCAGGAACCGGGTCAGCTTGCCGGGGTAGGAGGGCTGGGGCTTATCGTCGTACTTGTCCGTACCGGTATAGACGATGCCCGCTTCGGTGGTGTTGCTGACGATGAAGCGCAGGGTGTCGATCTTGGCCAGATCCAGATAGCTCTGGAAATCGGCGTAGGGCTCCACGGTTTTCAGCACCGTGCCCACGACCTTCACCTTTTTCACGTCGCCCTTTTCTTCCCGGCCCCGGAGCATGACGGTGTACAGGCAGTCCTGATCCCGGAGCATCTGGCACATGCCCCGTTCCAGGGGCTGCACGATGGCCACGCCGTAGTCGCCGCCGCACTGGGTGTTCAGGTTGTCCAGCATTTCATCCACGAAGGCGCGCAGGAAGCCGCCCTCGCCGAACTGCATCACCCGGATGTTCCGGGGGCGCTTCACCTGGGGAACCATGGCCTGATTCAATCTTTCCATTTTTCATCCACTCCGTTTTCTGTATATTTTTTTCCTCGAATTCGTCAGCTTTGCGGGCGGATCATATCCGCCCCTGCGAAGGAAACGATCAGATGCCGAAATATTCCTTGGCGTTGTTGTAGCTGATGTCCCGCACCATGCCCTTGAGGAACTCGATATCGTTGGGATATTCGCCGTTTTCCACCCACTGGCCGATGAGATTGCACAGGATGCGGCGGAAATATTCGTGGCGGGGATAGCTGATGAAGGAACGGCTGTCGGTGAGCATGCCCACGAAGGCGCCCAGCACGCCCAGGGCGGCCAAGGTCTTCATCTGCTCCTGCATGCCCTCCTTCTGATCCAGGAACCACCAGGCGGAACCCATCTGAATCTTGCCCTTCACGCCGCTTTGCTGGAAATTGCCCAGCATGGTGCCCACGGTGTGGTTGGCGGCCTGGTTCAGGCAGTACAGGATGGTCTTGGGCAGCTGGCCCTGGGAATCCTGCAGGTCCATCAGGCGGGACAGGTTGTGGCCGATGGGATTGTCGATGATGGAGTCAAAGCCCACGTCCGGCCCGTAGCGGCGGAACATAGCGGTGTTGTTGTTGCGCATGGCCCCGATGTGGTACTGCTGCACCCAGCCCCGCTGGGCGTACATGCCGCCTAAACCCGCCAGCAGCACGGTGCGGTAGCTTTCGATGTGCTTCTGCTTCATATCCTCCCCGGCCATGGCGGCGTGGAAGGCCTTGTCCGCCTGCTTGAAGGAGGGCTCGCCCCAGGGCACGGTGTCCATGCCATGGTCGGAAATGCGCGCGCCGCATACGTGGAAGTATTCCACCCGGCGCTCCAGGGCGGTGAGCACGTCGGCGGTGGAGTTGATCTCCATGCCCGCCACCCGGGAAAGCTGGCGAATGTAATCCGCAAAGCCCGCCCGGTCGATGTTGATGGCCTTGTCGGGCCGGAAAGCGGGGTAAACCTTGGCTTTCAGGCCGTCCCCGGCGGCGATGGTCTGGTGGAAGGAAAGGTCGTCCACCGGGTCGTCGGTGGTGCAGAGGTAGTCCACGTTGAATTTGTCGATCAGGGCCTGGGCGCGGAAATCGTCGCCTTGCAGCATTTCGGTGGTCAGATCGTAAATCACCCCGGCGGTGTCCCGGGTGAGGGGCGTGTCAATATCGAATACCCGCTGCAATTCCAGATGCGTCCAGTGATACAGGGGATTGCCGATGGCGTGGGAAACGGCGTCGGCAAAAGCGATGAATTTTTCCCTGGGGTCGCCGTCGCCCCGGATCAGCTTTTCATCCACGCCCCAGCTGAGCATGGCGCGCCATTTGTAGTGATCCCCGCCCAGCATCAATTGGGTGATGTTGTCAAATTTGATGTTCTGGGCGATTTCACGGGGGGAAAGATGGCAATGATAGTCGATAATCGGCATATCCTTGGCGGCTTCATGATATAAAACCCGGGCGGTGTCTGTGCTCAAAAGAAAATTTTCATCCATGAAGGGCTGCATGGGGGCATCAACCTCCTTTTTTCTTCCATTATAAGGCCCCAAAATGGGAAAGTCAAATAGAAAACACAGAAATCGGACGGTTTTTTTCTCGCCTTTTTCTCGTCCGCCGCAATTCATGGATAACTTGATTGCAAATTCGGGATAGTTTTTGCGGTTTTCCCCGGAATACTTGGATCATCTGCGGAATTGACAGAAAAAGGTGGAAAGCATATAATAAACCCGTTTTCGGCGCGTACAGGGTATGAACCGCGCCGCGGGAAGGAAACGACGGCATGAAAAGCGATCCTTTCAGGGAGTGGGTGCGGGGGTGCAAAAACGGCATCCCCATCGGTCTGGGTTATCTGGCGGTATCCTTTTCTTTTGGCATTTTGGCCCTGCGTTCCGGGCTGACGGTGGGGCAGTCGGTGCTGATTTCGGCGCTGAACCTGACCAGCGCGGGGCAGTTCGCGTCCCTTTCGGTGATCGCCGCCTCGGGCAGCTATATCGAACTGGCCCTGTCCCAATTGATTATTAACCTGCGCTATTGCCTGATGAGCGCCAGCCTGAGCCAGAAGGTGGATCGGGCGGCCCCGTTTTTCCATCGCTTTTTCATGGCGTTTGGCGTGACGGATGAAATTTTTGCCCTGTCCGTGTCCACCCACGGGCCGCTGTCGCCCTATTACACCTACGGGCAAATGTCCGTGGCCATCCCCGGATGGACGCTGGGCACGCTGCTTGGGGCCGTGGCGGGGAACGTGCTGCCGCCCCGGGTGCTGAGCGCCCTGGGCGTGGCGCTGTACGCCATGTTCTGCGCTATCATCATTCCCCCCGCCCGGAAAAACAAGGTGCTTGCCGTCATCATTCTGTGCGCCATGGGGGCCAGCGTGGCGTTCACCTTCGCGCCGCTGCTCCGGGATATTTCCTCCGGCACCCGGGTGATCATCCTCACCGTGGCGATTGCCGCCCTGGCGGCATGGCTGCGGCCCGTAAAGGAGGAGGACGCGCCGTGAACGGAAACGTGTATGTGTATATCCTGGTGATGGCGGCGGTCACCTACCTGATCCGCATGCTGCCCCTGACCCTGATCCGGCAAAAGATCAAAAGCACCTTCATCAAGTCGTTTCTGTACTATGTGCCCTATGTCACCTTGGCGGTGATGACCTTCCCGGCCATCCTGTCGGCCACGTCCTCGCCCTGGTCGGGGCTAATGGGCTTCCTGACCGCCGCGTTTCTCAGCTACAAGGGCAAAGGGCTGATTTTCGTTTCCCTGTGCGCCTGCGGGGCAGTGTTTTTGCTGGAGCTGGCCTTGGTGTGAAAAAAGAAAAGAGTTGAGAGTTTAGAGTTGAGAGTTGAGATAGAAATGGTTCATGCAATCCGTTCATAGGATTTACAGAGCAAAAGCGAAAACCAAAAAAATCTCAACTCTCAACTCTCCGCTCTCAACTCGCCCAAATCAATAACGCGGCGTCCCGCTTCTTCGGCAGGGCGTCGCGCCTTTTTCAGTTATAGGGATCGTACAGGGGCTGGGGATACCAGGGCCTGCTGGGGGGACAGGGGAGTGGCGCATCGGGGCGGCCCATGACGCAGGGCGCCAGGATATAGCCCTCGATTACCACGTCCAGGGGCACGTCGCAGCGGCAGCCGCAGGGAGTGGCCCGGCCCGCCATGCGCACGGCGGCCTGCACGAAGGGCTGGCCCCGCCAGCAGTTGTCCGGCGGGCAGTTGACGCGCAGGGGCAGGTTTTCTTCGATTTCGTTGGTAAGGCAGTAGGTGCAGCCCCGGGCGTCCCGCACCTGGAACTGTACGGGAATGGATACCCGCAGCAGCAGGCTCCGGGGATCGCGGCAGGGGGCTTCCTCCCAGCGGGGCGGGCCGCAGAGGCACGCGTCGGTCACGGTAAAGGGGGGCTGCGCCTGTTCCGGCAGGCCCTCCAGGCATAGGGAATGGCAGATCCGGCGGCGCAGGGTGCCCGCCGCGAAAACGCGCTGCATCAGATACCCGCCCCAGGCGGGCGGGCCGGGCGGCGGCACGCAGCCCCACGGCTCCTCCTCGCGGGGAGGCGGGGGTCGGCGGCAGCCGCAGGGGCCGGGGCGCAATGGATTTTTCATGAATGGAACCTCCCTTCCTTGGGGTTCATTCCATTCTATTCCGCAAGTCCGTTATCGGTGCAGGCCAGCACCCGCCCGTAAGCGTCGTAAAAAATGGCCCGGTCCAGGTTCTTTTTATTCCACACCTTTTTGGCGGTCAGGTACACGTCCGCGCCGCCGCCGGTGGATTTGGTGCCGATCACGATCTGTCCGCCCGCCGCCACGGTGGCGTCCGGCAGGGTAAAAAGCTCGTTGCCCTTGGTGGAATAGACGGAACAGCCATTCAGGTTCAGCGCTTCATTGCCCCGGTTGTATACGGTCAGGGTATCGTTTTCCGTGTCGATGGACAGGGAAACGTTTTCCGCACGCTGGGGCACATCGTCCCATGCTACGTCCGTCACCGTTGGCTTTTGGCCTTTTTTCAGGGTAATCAGCAGCGCGTCGCTGAAATCCTGGGAAATGTACGATACGCAGTCCACATTGTCCAGGCGTTTCAGGGTGGAGGAAGCGGGGGTGTCCGGCTCCTCCCGGGAATCGGTCAGGATCACCGCCACGTCGGGCTGCACGATTTTCAGCATTTTCTTGCCGGTGGCTTTGTTGTCCCCGTGGTGGCCCACCTTGAGCACGTCGCAGGAGGAAAACGCGCCGGCCTGCAGCAGCTCGTATTCCTCGTCCTCCTTCATATCGCCGGTGAACAGGATGCTGCCCTGGCCGCAGGAAAAGCGCATGACCAGGGAATTGTTGTTTTCGTTCGTGACATCCACGGACAGGGGCCCCAGCACGGAAAACGACCCGTCGCTGCCCACAGTGAGCCTGTTTCCGGCTTCCAGCCAGGAAACGCTTGCGTTGCGCACAGCCGCCGCCTGCACGGCGGGGTGGAGGGCTTCGGT
Source organism: uncultured Eubacteriales bacterium (assembly GCA_902764565.1). Lineage (GTDB taxonomy): Bacteria > Bacillota > Clostridia > Christensenellales > Aristaeellaceae > RUG563. Next base: position 2,423 of record CACWWM010000074.1, on the reverse strand, counting down.
GATGCCGTAATAAATGCGGGGAGCGTACCAGGCGTCCACCGCTGTATCGCTTTTGGCCAGCGCCATCAGCCCGCCTTCGTGGTCTTCGTGGCAGTGGGTCACAAATACGCCGTTCAGGCGGGTCACGCCGTATTGGCGCAGCATGGCTTCCAAAGCGGGCCAGTTCTGCTCGTACCCGGTATCGATAAGATATGCTTCGCTTTGGTACATAAGCAGCATACAGTCCGCCTTGCCGATGTTCAGGCACACCAGCTGCGCGGCCTCTCCGCCGTCCGTTTCCGATACGGCGCAGGAAGAAAGCATGCCCGTCATCAGCACAAGGATCAGGAGCAGGGCGCACTTTTTCATGGGTCGTCACCTCCTTGTTACCCTTTCAGTATAACACGGGAAAGGGGAAAGAAAAATAAAAAAATCGTAAATAATGCAGCCTGATAAAAGAGATGAAGGCAAAATCGCCGCCGCGTAAGCGCGGCAGCGCAGCGGCCTGGACGGTCATATGATTTTATTGGAAAATTCTGGTTTCTGGGTTTCGCTCCGCCAGTACGTTTCCCTCCTCATCCATCATATACCCGGCCACGAAACGGGCCTGATTTTCTCCCGGAACGTAATAGGACAAATCGACCTCCCATAACGGGAATGGATGGACGGGAATTTCTCCGGCCTCCGGCTGGGCCGCCCGTCCATCCTCTTTGTAAGAAAAAAGCGCGTTGGCATACAGCATATCCCGCGTCCATTCTTTGTCATCGCCCGCCATATCCTCCGCGATTTGGATCGCCCGCTCGATTGCCGCCGCGTGATCCATTTTTTCGGGCATCACGTTTTCATATCGCACATACCAGCTCTCCTGCGTGGGATAGGTGAAGCGCCAATCCAGCACTTCGCCGGTCGTCCCGTGCACAACGGCATAGGCGTCTGGCATGGGCAGAACCCATACGTCATCCCCGGTATCAACTTCCCACTGCCAGCCAGGGCCGAACAGGTACTCCTTGGAAAATGGCCGAGCCTCGGGCAGGTGGGAATCCTGCAAAGCGGGGCAAAGGGAAAGCAGGTATTCTTTAGCGATAGCCACCGCTTCCTCCGACTTCAGTTGCCCCCGACCAGGAGAATGGAGAATATACCTGTCCGCGTGGGCAGAACAAGCGGATAGAAGCAAACATAGTACAAAGAAACAACCCGTAATTCTTTTCATTTTCTTTCCTTTCCTATATCAACAGTTTTTATTCGATTATACCGCAAAATGAGAAGGATGGCCATGTAGCCGCCCATAGCGTATCAGTGCATAGAGTTCGACGTACTTGGAAGCACTTGCGTTCCGCTTTTGATCAGCCATTTCCGCCACCGTGCGCAGACAGGAACTGGATATCTTCCACAACACCCGTTTCCAGGTTCAGATAAACGGTGTAAGTACCATCCTGCTCCGTTTCCTCATCAGACAATTCCCCCACGAAGATCCAGCAACGATAACAGAGCGTTCCATCCAGCAGGACATAGGCAGAATTCTCATCCACATCTATGGACATCAAAGAAATCTGTTGGGGAGTTAAGTGGTATCTTACGCCTACGGCTTCCTTTGCAATCTGGACGAAATCGTGCGCGGAAAAAGCTTGCCGCTCTTTCGCTTTCTCAATATCTTCCCCTTCCAAAACGACAACATATTTTTCGTCCTCATTTTCCTCCCAATACGCTTGGTAGTCAAAACCATGCTCCTGGTTGATCCGGTCGATGTAAGGATTGAACGTAAGCAGTTGGGCTTGTTTTCCGGTTTCCGGATCGATCCGCAGGATTTCCTCCAGCTGATCCTTCCCCCAGGCGGAGGCTTCCAGCCCACCGCTCGTGTCCTCCCCATCATGGCTCCAGCATATGTTTTTCACGTTTTGGCCATCCACGATCACTGTATACTTGCCCAGTACATAAGCCAGATGCTCTCTTCCTTCATACGTTACAACGGTGGTTCCTCTTTCTCCCTCTGCGGCTTCCCGTATGAACAGGGATTGCATCTGGGCGGTAATCCCATAGGTTTGGAGCAATGCCTGATCCGCAATTTCTGTAGCGGGCACCCGTTTAGCAAAGATGATTCCGGCGGCCAGGGCTGTCGCCATCAGCAGCATAAGCACGATGGCAAGCACCAGGCTGACCGACAACCTCTTTTTCACGACTGTTTCACCTGTCCTTTCCTGATTCATAATCCGCTGCGCCAGGAAAGGGTCGGTGCGCAGATGTTCCGCATGGGCATCCACCGCCTGATGAATCTGTGTTCTGATCTGCTCATCCTTCATATTTCCCGCCTCCTTTCCAGCAGTGTGCGCAGCTTGTCTCTTGCGTGCTTCAATCGTTTGGATACGGTCGAGGGGCTGATGTTCAGCGCTTGGGCCACCTCTTCCTGATTCATGTCCTGATAGTAATAGAGCAGCAGCGCGTCCCGG
>CACWWM010000073.1 GCA_902764565.1 uncultured Eubacteriales bacterium | reverse complement strand
CAATGAAAAAATCGAAGCCTGTATGACGCAGGACGGCGTTGCAGTCGATATCGTGTGCCTGTGCGGCCCCAAGATCCTGCCGCCCATGATGCGCGTGACCCAGCGCTATACCGTGACCGGGGAAGGTAAAGTGGCCTTAAGCGTCACCTTTGAGCCCTTGCGCGCGATTGAACAGCACTTGCCCCGCCTTGGCATGCGCTTTGATATGCCCGCCGGATTTGAACATCTGGTATGGCAGGGCCGGGGCCCCTTCGAGAGCTATCCCGACAAAAAGACCGGCGCGCTGCTGGGCCGCTGGGAAACCACTGTGGACGAAACCCACGAGCCTTACGTGCGGCCCCAGGAAAACGGCGCGCACGAGGACACCGCCTTTGCCGCGCTGCTGAATGACCGAGGCATTGGCTTCATGGTTTCCGGAGAAAATTTCTCCTTCTCCGTACACCACTATACCCCCGAAATGCTCACCAAGGCGGAGCATACGGTGGAGCTTGGCCGCGCCGACGCAATTACCTGGCTGATCGACGGAGCCATGGGCCCCCTGGGCACCAATTCCTGCGGCCCCGAACCGCTGGAGGAAGATAAGCTCTATCTGAAAGAAGCCCGTACCTTCCGCTTCGCGTTCCTGCCCTTCGACGCCGAAACGCTGTCCATCGACGCGGCGGCGCAGGCAAGCAAATAATTCATCTTTTCCAGCGTTCCGGCAGGGTGTCTACCGGTTCGCCCGTCCCCGCCGGACGCAGGGTATAAGCCCGCTCCGGCGGGCTTTCTTGTTCCGTTGATTTTTCCGGTTCGGGCTGTAACTTATCTGCTGGCGCTTCCGGCGTTTCATCCGGTTCCGGGCTTTTCCGGGTTTGTTTTTCCAGCCAAGCGCTGGCCTGCAGAAAGGCGTCGTCTCCCCCGTCCCACAGCAGCACCTTGTTTCCCTCTGCAATGAATAAGCTGCCCTCCATGGGCGCTGTCCATTTGGCGTTTCCGCTCCCGTCCGCCGTTTCTGTTCCGCATAGCTTGTAGTCGCCGTCCTGAACCTCATACAAAGAATACACCGTTTCCGGCTGCAAATTCCGGGCCGAAACCACCCGTTTTCCGCCGCTTTCCCGGGCGTATCCAGCCGCGCCGCCCCGTCCCTTCAATAACGCGTAACCAAACGCCATAAAAATTCACCTCTTTCTTTTCAGAATATGGAGGCGAAAACGGATTCATGCTTGCGCCGGGCGGCTTTTTCCCGTATAATGGATACGTCAGTACGCACCAAAGGAGGCTTTTCGCGTGCATATCCTGATTACCAATGACGACGGCATTTATTCCGTAGGTCTGAAAGCGCTGGCGGAAGCGGCGATTGCCCGGGGCCACAAGGTCACCATCAGCGCCCCCAGCAGCCAATGCAGCGCCAACAGCCAGCATATCACCCTGACCGCGCCCCTGTTGGCCCATGAAATCAAATGGCCTGGGGCTGAGGCGATCGCCATCGACGGCACGCCTACGGACTGCGCCCGCATCGCCCCCTTTATGGTGGATACGCCCTTTGATTTCTGCCTGTCCGGCATCAATAACGGCGAAAACGCGGGCAGCGCCGTATATTACAGCGGCACCGTAGCCGCCGCCCGGGAAGCCGCTATGTGCTACATTCCCGCCATGGCCGTTTCCATTATGCCGGGGGCCGACGACGCGATGCGGAAAAACCTGGCTGATATTGCCGTGCGGCTGGCTGAGCATTTCCAGCATATCCAGCTGCCCCGCTTCACCATCATCAACCTGAACGCACCCGCCGTGCCGCCGGAAGAACTGAAGCCCATGAAGATTTGCCCCCTGTCTCAAACTTATTACCTGGACGGGTATGAAAAGCGGGTCAGCCCCCTGGGACAAACCTATTTCTGGCTCAAGGCCAACGATACCTCCGGCGTGCCCATGGAGGAACCCGAACCGGGCAGCGATTATTACTATCTGCGCTCCGGCCACCCCACCTGCACGTTCCTGGGCAACTTCATCGATTATAACGACGGCTTCTGCCACAGCATGCAGGATTTTTTGAAGGATATGTGAGGCTTTCATGGATGACCAGCAAAACTTGGTGGAACGGCTGAACCTGAGCGGCAAGCGCCTGAGCAAAAGCCACCGCCGAATCGCCGATTACATCGTGGACCATTACGACAAGGCCGTGTTTATGACCGCCGCTGTGCTGGGCGAACAGGTGGGCGTGAGCGAAAGCACGGTGGTGCGCTTTGCCATCGCCTTGGGCTACGAGGGCTATCCCCAAATGCAGCACGCTATGCAGGAATTGGCCCGGCACCGGCTCACCGCCGCCCAGCGGTTCGATATGAGCGCCGATCTTGCAGAGGAAGAAGTGCTGCCCACCGTGATCCGGGCGGATATGCAGAACATCCGCCGCACGGTGGAGCAATTAAACGGCGGGGAATTTGCCGAAGTGGTACGCCGCCTTCTGTCCGCCGATACCATTTACGTGCTGGGTCTGCGCTCCGCCGCGCCCCTGGCCCAATTTTTCAGCTATTACCTGCGCTTTATTTTCGACGACGTGCGGGAAGTGGCCGCCGGAACCACCGACGTGTTCCAGTCCATCGCCCGCATCCGCAAAACCGACGTGCTGGTGGGCATTTCCTTTCCCCGCTATTCTACCCGCACCCTGGAAGCCATGCGCTTTGCCCACGAATGCGGGGCCCAGGTGATCGGCCTGACCGACGGGCCCATGAGTCCTTTGCATCGGGAAGCGGATATCTGCCTTTCCGCCCGCACGGATATGACCTCCTTCGTGGATTCCCTGGTGGCGCCCCTGTCGGTGATCAATGCGCTGCTGGTGGCGCTGGCCCTGAAAAAACGGAAAGAACTGAACACCCATCTTGAAAAATTGGAAGGAATTTGGGACGCTTACAGTGTATACATCAACAAGGAAAACCAGTGACATCCTGGTGATCGGCGGCGGCGCGGCGGGCATGATGGCCGCCATTTTTGCCGCGCGAACAGGAGCCGGGGTCACGCTGCTGGAAAAAAACGAAAAGCTTGGCAAAAAGGTGTACATCACCGGCAAAGGCCGCTGCAACGTGACCAACGTATGCGAGGATATTCAGGATTTTCTGCGGGAGGTACCCCGCAATCCCCGCTTTCTGTACAGCGCTTTGCGGCTGTTTTCCCCGCTGGATATGCTGGCCCTGCTGGAAGATATGGGCTGCGAAACCAAAGTAGAGCGCGGACGCCGCGCTTTCCCCGTATCCGATCACGCCAGCGACGTAACAAAAGCGCTGGAAAAGGGCCTTCGTCTGGCCGGGGTCGATATCCGGCTGCATACGGAAGTCCGGCGGGTATTGGCCGACGAAGCGGGCGTGCGCGGCGTGGAACTGGCAAACGGGCAAACCCTGTCCGCTTCCCGCGTGATCGTATGCACCGGCGGGGTCAGCTATCCTTCCACCGGCTCCACCGGCGACGGCTTCCGCTGGGCCGGAGAAACGGGCCATAGCGTATCCCCCGCCCGCCCTTCCCTGGTGGGCCTTTGCACCAAGGAACGCTGGCCCATGGAGCTGCAGGGGCTGACGCTAAAAAATGTTTGCCTAACCGGGTATAACTGTGGTAAAATAATATATTCAGAGCAGGGTGAATTGCTGTTCACCCATTTCGGCGTGTCCGGGCCGCTGGTGATCGAATGTTCCTGTCATCTGCCGGAAAACGGACAGTGCGAACTGCTGCTGAATCTGAAACCGGGATTGACCAAAGAGCAATTGGATCAGCGCCTGACCCGGGAGCTTTCCGCCGCCGGAAAAAAGCAGCTTTCCACCGTGATGCAGTCGCTTCTTCCCCTGCGCTTTGCCTCCCTTTTCCCCATGCTTTGCGGCGTGGATGGAAAGACGCCCTGCAGCCAGGTTACGGGCGGCATGCGGGCGCAGATCGCCGAAAAGCTGCAAGCCCTGCCCCTCGCCGTTACTGGCACGCGGCCCATTGCGGAAGCCATCGTAACAAGAGGCGGGGTGGATGTAAAGGCGATCTCCCCGGGCACCATGGAAAGCAAAAAAGTTCCCGGCCTGTACTTCGCCGGGGAGGTGATCGACGTGGACGCCCATACCGGCGGCTACAACCTGCAAATCGCCTGGAGCACCGGCGCCCTGGCGGGCAAAAGCGCCGCCGAAGCCGCATTGGAGTAAGCGCCATGAGCGAAACGGGCATCGGCCTTGCCGTCATCCTGGCAGCCGCAGGCGTGCTTTTTCTCATTTTCGCCGTGGTTTTCGCGGTGCAGAAGGAAAAGGCGTGCCGGCTGATCGGCGGCTTCAATTTCTTTACCGAGGAGCAGCAGGCGCGATACGATAAGGCCGCTATCGCCCGGGATTATCAAAAACTGTTCACATGGTGGACTGTCGGCGCGTTCGTGTTCGCCGCGCTGTGTCTGTGGCTTTCCTGGTGGGCGCTGGGCGCGGCGTTTGTGCTGTTTCTCGTTTCCGTTGGCAAGGACATGCACATATACGCTGATAAGGCGTTTGAAAAATATAAGATCGATCAATGACCGGAGGATTTTTCCGTATGCAGTACATTATCCTGGACCTGGAATGGAACCAGCCCATTTCCTATCATTCCCCCGCCTACAAAAGCGTGGGCGGAAAGCTGCTGTTTGAAATGATTCAGATCGGCGCGGTGAAGGTGAACGAACAATTGCAGGTGGTGGATTCTTTTTCCCAATTGATTCAGCCCCAGCATTATATCCGCCTGCATCCCCGCATTTCGCGCATCACCCATATCGACCAGGACGATCTGGCCGACGCGCCGCAGTTTAACGAAGCGGTGGCCGCCTTCGCGGCATGGTGCGGCGAGGATTACGTGCTGCTCACCTGGGGCTGCGACGATATTTCCGTGCTGAACCAGAATATGCTATTTTTCAAGTGCGAAACGACGCTCTCCAAAATCTACGACGCGCAGAAACTGTTCTCTGACGTGACGGGCACGCCTAAGGAACGCAAGGGCCTGAAAGCCGCTATGGAAATGATGGAGATCGTGCCGGACGAGGAAAACATGCCCTTCCACAACGCGGTCAACGACGCCTACTACACCGCCCTGGTGTTCGCCAAAATGCCGGAACCGGCCAAGGTGCTGGAATACCCGCTGACCGCCCGGAAATTGCAGCATTTGGAACGCACCAAGAAGGAAAGCACCGCCATTCTGCGCGTGCGCTCCTCCAAGGACGCTTTGAAGAGCCCCGCCGCCATGAACCCGCCCTGCCCCGTCTGCGGCAAGCGCATGGAGGTGCCGGAGGGCTATGTGCGCCAGCGGGGGGATCAGTTTATGGCGCTTGCGGACTGCCCCCAGCATGGGCTGGCGTTCGTAAAGATCGCATTGGGAAAGAACGAGGAAGGAAAGCGGATCATGACCCGTTCTTCCTCCCTGGCCGACGAGCAAAGCCCCGCTTACGTGCACACCAAGCACCTGCAATGGGCGCAGAAAATGGCCTTGCAGCAGGAAAACGAGTAAATTTTCGATCAAGCAGAGAAAGGAGGGCCCTTTATGCAGATTACCATGCTGGGAAAAAGCCAGACCTTTGAATCTCCCCTGACCGTGGGCGATATCATCGCGGCCATGGCCCCCGAATACGTTGGAAAAGCCTTGGGCTGCTTCTGCGGCGGTCAGGCGCTGGAATTAACGCAAAAGGTGGAGAAAAGCTGTGCCCTCCATCCCATCACCTTCCAGAACGAGGAAGGGCGGCGCATCTATGAGCGCTCCCTCCGTTTTGTGCTGCTTCTGGCGCTTCACCGCGTGCTGCCGGAATCCGACGTGCGCATCGAGCATTCCATCGGCTACGGCGTGTATATGCGTTTGCTGGATCGGGACGCCGATCATATGATCGTGGCGCAGCTCCAGACGGAAATGGAAAAGATCGTAGAAGAAGACTTGCCCTTCACACGGGAGGTTTGGAGCCGGGACAGGGCCATTTCGTATTTTCAGAAAATGGAGCGCCCGGATAAAACGCGGCTGCTGGCCTATCGGCCCTATGATTATTTTCCCATGTATCTGTGCGGCGGCATCGCGGAATACTTTTACGGGGCCATGCTGCCATCAACGGGTTGGGTTTCCGCTTTTAAGCTCCGGCTGCACGGCGCGGGCATGGTGCTGCAAATGCCCTCCCCCGCCGATCCCGATCACGCCGCGCCCTTCGTGTCCCGGCCCAAGATTTTAAGCACCTTCGCCCAGTCCAATCGCTGGTGCGACATTCTGCATGTGCTGAACGCCGCTGATCTTAACGATATGATTATCTGCGGGGAGCTGCCGCAGTTCATCCGCGTGAACGAAGCGCTGCACGATCAGTCCATCGCGGAAATCGCTCAGGGCATTATGCAGAAAAAAGCCAAGGCGGTGTTTGTGGCGGGCCCCTCCTCCAGCGGGAAAACCACCTTTTCCAACCGCCTGTGCATTCATTTAAGAGTGCTGGGCCTGAGTCCCGTGCTTGTTTCCCTGGATGATTTCTATCTGGATCGTGACGCGATCCCTCTTGAAGCCGACGGTCAGCCTGATTTGGAGGCGCTTTCCGCCCTGGACGTGGAGCTGCTTCGGGACTGCGTGGCGGGGCTTTTGCGTGGCGAGCGCGTGATGATGCCCCGGTTCGATTTCCACGCAAGCAAACGGTTTGCTGAAATGTATCCCCTGCAATTATTCGAGGATCAGGTGCTGGTGATGGAGGGCATCCACGGCCTGAATCCCACCCTGCACGAGGGCTTTGATCCCAAATTGATCAGCAAGGTATATATCAGCGAGCTCACCTGCCTGAACCTGGATCATCACAACCGCATCCGCACCACCGACGCAAGGCTTTTGCGCCGGATCGTGCGGGATCATCAGTTCCGTTCCACTCCACCGGAGGAAACGCTGACGATGTGGAACAGTGTGCGCCGGGGCGAAGAAAAATGGATTTTCCCCTACCAGGAGCAGGCGGATTTCGTGTTCAATTCCGCCCTGCATTACGAATTGCCGGTGCTCAAGCGCTACGCTTACGAGCTGCTGAAAGCCATTCCGCCGGAAAATCCGGTGTATTTAAGCTCCCGGCGGCTGCTGAAAATCCTCCATTATATTCTGCCCGCGCCGGACGAAGCCATGCCGGATATTCCGCCGCTTTCCCTGCTGCGGGAATTCATCGGCGGCTGCACGCTTTATAATTCCCCCCCTTCCACATAATTTTCCCAATGATAATTTATCGCCTCCCTGCGCACAATAGCCGCGAGGAGGCGATTTGCTATGAAAAAAACTTTGCTGATTCTTATGCTGACCCTGCTTTCGGCCATGCTGCTTACCGGCTGCGCCAGCAACGCGGACACGCTGGCGTCCCCCACGCCCGGCGCGACCAACATGCTGGATAACCTGCTGCCCGGCACGGGCACGGCCACCGAAAGCCCCATGACGGATAACGCCACCATGCAGCCGGACGGCACGGCGGCCCCCGCCGCTACCATTGAGGACACCCGAAAGACCGTTCAGGCCATGGAAGAAGCGGTTGAAAAGCTCAGCGAAGTGGAGGACGCTTATGTCATCACCCTGGGCGATACCGCCATTGTGGGCCTGGAATTTGAAAACCAGTACCAGGGCGGAACGGATGACCGGCTGAAAAAGATGGTGCTGGCCCGTTTGCAGACGGTGGATAAAAATATTGCCAGGATCGCCGTGACCAGCGACGAGCCTTTGGTGACTACCGTGCAGGCGCTTACTGAAGCCCTGAAAAGCGCTTCATCCCTGGAAGACGTGAATAAACGGGCCGAGGAAGTGCTCAAACAGCTGACGGTTTACGGCGGATGATCTGTTCTGCTGCCCGCATGCGGCTGCGGCTGCTTTCAGCCGCCCCGGTGATGGTGCTGGCTGGCCTTTGCTGGCATGCGGGCGGCGCGGCGGCCGCGCTGCTGCTGTGGCTGGAAATCGGTGCGCTGCTGCCCTGCCGCGGGCGGTATCCCTATCCCCGAAAGCGAAGGATACGCCAGCACAGGCTGTTCTTTTGCTTTTCGCTTACCGCGTTTGTCATCGGCGGGGCCGCGTGGGTTCTCCGCCGTTTTTTCGCATCCGGCTTTTTATCTGATCTGCTGTTTTATATGGGCGCGGTGGGCTTTGCCCTGCCCATTGGAAAAAGAGCGCTCAGCCTGCCCTTGCCCCGCTCTCTTTCCTGGGGACTGGGGGCGCTGCTGTGCGCTCTTTTCGTTGTTTCCCTTATTTTTCAAACGCCACGGATTTGAGCGAGGGTTTGCCCGTGCCCCGGTAAGTGAGGTACAGGGCCTGTTTCCCGTCCGGGAAGCTGAACCGGGCGGTGTTCTTTTCCCACACGTTGGAGCTGACCACGTGGATTTTTGCCAGAGCCGGCCCGTCCCAGGCGGTTTTCACTTCAAAATCGCCGTTGCAGTAGCAGCGGGTTTCAATGGAAATGCCCTTCACACCTTCACAAGAGAAGTATTTGAAACCGATGGTGGTGCCGTCCTGAATGTCGGCTGCGAAGCCGGGGGTTTTATCGTCATCCCGCCCGTCCTGGGTGATTCGGGGCAGGCCGGGTTCGCCGGAGTACAGCACCGGTTTTTCGGTGAACAGGTGGCAGGCGATATAAGCGGGGTATTCCCCTTCGCCTTCAGGCCGCAGGATGTGATTTCCACCTGCCGGATTTGGCCCTTTTCGTCAAAGAAAATGGGTTCTGCGCAGCCCTGACGGCTGAACCAGCTGCCGTTGGTTTGGCGGTGATAGAAAATATACCATTGTCCATTGATCTCCACGATGCTTCCGTGATTGTTGCCGCCCAGGGCTGCGGGCTTATCGGCGGGCTTATAGGTATCGATGTGCAGGTCGTTGTTGCTCACGATCACGCCGCCGTAGGTAAAGGGGCCCCGAGGGTCCTTGGCGGTGGCGTAGCACAATTCGTGCATCACGGTGGAGGAATAAACGAAATAATACGTATCGTTCCGCTTGCGAATGGAGGACGCCTCGAAGAAAGCGTGGCCCTCAAAGCCCGTGCCCTCCGCGTATTCGCAGCCGGGCGCCACGAACACGGGTTCCTCCTCGATGGTGAGCATGTCCGGCCCCAGCACGGTGCACATGGCCCCGTGACGGCTCTTATCGCCTCTGGCGCAGAAGCCTGTATACAGATAGGTTTTATCCCCTTCGGTCAGCACGCCGGGGTCGAATTGGGGTTCGTCACCCGGTCTGTTCCCCAAGCGCACGCCGTTTTTGTCGTGCACGTAGCCCAGGAAACGATAGCGGCCCGCGGGCGAATCGCACACGGCCACGGACACGAACCCTACCTTATCGTAAACATAATACAGGTAATACCGGCCGTCGGGCCCCTTCGTTACATCCGGAGCGTACAGGCACATTTTTCCTTGGGCGTTGGCGGGATCGCCGTCCCGCGGGAAGATCACGCCCTCGCACCGCCAGTCCGAAAGGTCGTTTACCGGGGCGGACCAGCCCATATAATCGCCCATGCAGAATACGTAGCCGTTAAAAAAATCGTGGGAGCCGTACACATACACCCGGTCGCCGAACACATAGGGTTCCCCGTCCGGAATGTATTCCCAGGAGGGCAGATAGGGATTCAACGCCTGTTTTTTCATGCGCGTACCTTCTTTCAGAAATCACTTCCTTCGCATTTTCGCATAATCCTGCCTGAAAATCAATGTACATCCTGTACAAAAGCAAAAAACACCACGCCCACCGCATCAAATGAACAGGATTTTATCCCGTTGACGGAGAAAAAATACAGGTAAATCAGAAGTACAGCAGGAGGATTGCACAGAATGAAAAAAGGATTAACCCTGATCCTTGCGCTTATCGCCGCAGCAGCGATTATCTTTGGCGCAGTCAGTTTTACGCAAAAGGGTGAACTGCAAAAGCAGGTTGATGAGCTGAACGCAGCGATCACCAGGCTGAATACGGAAGTATCCGGCGCAAAGAAAGAATGGGAAGCCGTCAAATCCGAAGCCGCCGATACCGCCAAAGCTGCGGAAGAAGCCATCAAAGCCGCGGAGGAAACCGCTAAAGCCATGGAAGAAACCGCCCGCAAACCTTTGTATGTTCTGGCAGCGCCTTTTGGCTTTAAGCTGGGACCAACGAAATGAAAGCCTATTCCCTGCTGAACCTCCAGGCCACCCTGGCCCGGGACGACGGCATGCCAGGCATGAATTACGCCGCGGCGGACAAGATGGTGAAATGGGCCCAGGAGAACGGCATCGGCGTGCGCGGCCACGTGCTGGTGTGGGACGCCTACATGACCGACTGGTTCTTCCGGGAGGACTACGACGCCAATAAGCCCTACGCGGATCAGGAAACCGTCAAGGCCCGAACGGAATCCTACATCACCCAGGTAATCACCCACTTTGAAGAAAAGTTCCCCGGCGTGGTGTACTGCTGGGACGTGGTGAACGAAGCCGTGGGCGACAACCAGGACGAATATACGGCGGGCGACCCGCGCCATCTACGCACCCTGCGCAGCGGCGGCCCCAACTTATTTAAGCTCTGGGCGCAGATATAAAACTCTATTACAACGACTATAACGCCTATTTCGAGGAAAAGGCCCAGGCCATCCGCGCCCTGATCGACACTGTGAACAGTTACGCCAAGGATGAAAACGGAAACAGCCGCAAGCTCTGCGACGGCGTGGGCATGCAGGGTTATATCGGCGGCTACGGCGTGCAGGAAGGATGCTTGGTGGACAGCCACGTGGACATGATCCGGAAGGAAATTCTGAACTACGCCGCCATGGGCCTGGAAGTGCAGATCACCGAAATGGCCGTGCGCAATTTCGACCTGACCCAGGCGGACAAGCACGCGGAATTTTACGCCAAGCTCTTCCGTATGTTCATGGATCTGAACGGTGAAAATGGCAATCCGCTGAAAGCCGTTTCCATCTGGGGCCTTACCGACACCAACGCGCCCAAAGGCAATTATGTGTACAACCTGAACAGCCCCTACGGCGGCCTGTACGATCTGAAGCTGAACCCCAAGGACGCCTTCCAAAAGGTGTACGATACGCTGAAACAATAAAATTGATCCATGCGCATATTCTTTCCCTCCGTCATGCATACTATGGAGCATACAGGCAAACATGGAGGGAAATTGCAATGGAACAGACAGCGCATTTCAATCGTACCGGCTGGAGCCAGGAAGAAACCGATCTGCTGTGGAAGGAAATTCACGCTGCCCTGAACGAGGGCACGCCCCTGCGCGGCGTGTTTGACCGAACGGGCCAGGCCCTGGGCCGCAAGCCCAACAGCGTAAGAAATTACTACTATATGCAAATGAGGGAAAAGGGCGGCGAGGATTTGAAACGCGCCGCCCCTTTCGATACCTTTTCCGATGAAGAAATCCACGATCTGCTGCGTAACGTGCTGCTGGGCCGGGGCAGCGGGCGTTCCGTCCGCGCCTGCGTGATGGAAATGTCCGGCGGCGACCGAAGCCGCATGCTCCGCTATCAGAACAAGTATCGCGCGATCTTGCGCAAAAAGCCGGATCTGATCGATCAGGTCTGCCGGGAGCTCAGGCAGGAAGGACTGCCCTGCCCGGACGTAAAAGTGACCGTATCTCCCCTGCCTAAGGACGATCCGCCCATGCAGACCGACCCGGACGTGCAGGCCATTCTGCGGGCCGCCGCATCCCTGGCCCGGCGGGCCGGCGACCCCGCGCCGGAAAACGACCGGCTGCGGGTACAGCGGGATCTGCTCTTGATTCAGGTGGAGGATTTGCAGCTTGCCGCCAAGGCGCTGGTACAGGACTGCAAGGAGTTTCTTGGCCTCGAAATGGAGGAAAGAAAACGGCAATTGCCCGCATTCTGCGATATCCTGTCCGAGCATATGGCGAAATTGGAAACTGTTGCCGGGTAGTTATTGGGCCAGGATTTCCGCAAGATCGTTTTCCCGAAGCGTTTCTTTCGTAAGAAGCGCCTGTGCCAACCGTTCCAGGGTTTCCCTGCGGTCTTTCAGGCACGCCCTGGCGCGGTTCATGGATTCAAGCAAAATCGCATTTTCGTCCTTGTCCGGGTCGCCGGTTTCCCCCATGGCGTAATCCTTCGCCATGGCGGCGGCGATTTCCCGGGCTTTTTTTAGATCGTTGGCCGCGCCGGTGGTCACGTTTTCCCGGCCCAGCAGCATTTCTTCCGCCGCCCGTCCGCCTAAGGCGGCGCATATCACGGCGATCAGGTCGCGCCGGGTATGGAGCAGCTTATCAGGCTGTACGCTCATGGAATACCCCGCCGCGCCGCGGCTGGAGGGTATGATGGTTACGCGGGTAAGCCGCGCCTCCGGCAGCATGCAATGAGTGATGACGGCATGCCCCGCCTCGTGCCAGGCGGTCACACGCTTTTCTGCGTCCGTCATTCGCCTTGGCGATTCTTCCCCCACGGTTACGCCGCAGAACGCGCTTTCCAAATCGGATTCGAGGATTGGGCCGCTGCCCCGCCGGGCGGCGCGTATGGCCGCTTCGTTGAGCAGCGCTTCCAGCTGCGCCCCGGAAAACAGCGCCGTCTGTCCGGCCCAGGATTCCAAAGATATATTTTCATCCAGGGGTTTCTTCCGGGCGTGTACCCGGAGGATTTGCAGCCGCTGATCCTGGTCTGGCAGACCCACCTCAATGCGGCGGTCAAAGCGCCCCTCCCGCAGCAAAGCAGGGTCCAGGGTATCCAGCCGGTTGGTGGCGGCCAGCACGATGATGCCGTCGCTTTCCGAAAAACCGCTCATTTCCGTCAGCAGGGCGTTCAATGTCTGTTCCCGTTCGTCGTTTCCGCTGTCCCGCTTTTTGCCGATGGCGTCGATCTCGTCGATGAAGATCACCCCGCCGCCCGCCTTGCGCGCTTTGCGGAACAGCTCCCGCACCCGGGACGCGCCCACGCCTACGTAGACCTGCACGAAGTCCGCCCCGCTCATGGCGAAGAAAGGGGCTTTTGCTTCCCCGGCCAACGCCCTGGCAAGCAGGGTTTTTCCCGTGCCCGGCGGGCCGTAGAGCAGCACGCCCTTTGGGGCCCGGGCCCCGTATTGAGCAAAGCGCTTGGGCTCTTTCAGGAATGCCGCCAAATCCCGAAGGCTTTGCAGCGTTTCCCCGGAGGCTGCCACGTCCTGAAAGGAAATTCCCGGCACACGTTCGTCCGCCTGCACGGCGGCGTATTTTTTTAAGCCCAGCGCCCCTTTCCCTTTGGATTGAGAAAACAGGATGAACGCCCCAATGGCTATCAATCCCAGCGCCCATGCAGGCAAAGCGTTTTCCTGTTCCTTGACGCTGATATCCAGGGCAAGCAGCCGTTCCTTTCCGTCGATCGCCCGGGGATTGGGCGTGCGGATGGCCGTGCCGTCGGTCAAGGTAGACTGCCAGTATTCTCCGTCGGTCAGGGTCACGCTTTCCACCTGCCCGGATTCTGCCATAAGCCAAAAATCAGAATAAGAAAGAATGGCTGGTTGCTCTCCGGTACCCAGCAATATAAACAACAGCAGCACCGCGCCCACCGCGGCAAACGCCGCAGGGCCCGTCCAGCGCCTGCGCTTCATGGCCGTTTCCCCCGTTTCCGTTCCGTATCGTCCGCTTTCGTATGGGGTCATTATACAGGGCAGCAAGAGAAAAATCCATGGTAATATCTTGCTTTCTGGAAGATAATAACAGATTGAAACGGACGCGGAATTGGGAAAATGGAAAAAACGATTGTAAACGGGAGGCGGCGCTGCGTGAAAAAAGGAACGTGGGGACGGGCTATCCGCCGGATGGACAGGCAGGCGAATAAAGAAAGCCTGAAAGATTTGAAAAAACTGGACGGCATCCGCCGCCGGGGATTCAAGCGTGGCATTTCAGCGGCTTTTTTGATCTTGCTTTTGGGCGGCGCGGCGGCCTTTTATTTCGTGTTCGACGTAGGTTCCTGGCAGCGGCTGGACTTGCAGAAAATTGTGAACGTACCCCAGACCGGGGCCATTTATGACCGCAACGGGGAATTTGTTTCCAAAATCCAATCCAATTTATGACCGCAACGGGGAATTTGTTTCCAAAATCCAATCCACACAGGATCGGGTGAGCGTTCCCCTGTCCAGCGTGCCCAAGGACGTTCAGAACGCCTTTCTGGCTGCGGAAGACCTGCGGTTTTATCAGCATTTCGGTATCGATCCCCTGCGCATCTTCGGCGCGCTTCGTTCCAATCTGCGCTCCGGCGATTACGCGGAGGGGGCCAGCACCATCACCCAGCAGTTGGTGAAGCTGAGCCACCTGAGCGCGCAGAAGACCATTGGACGCAAATTGGAGGAAATGTATTTGGCCCTGCAATTGGAAAGCCAATGCAGCAAGGATGAAATTCTGGAAATGTACCTGAATTTCATTTACTTTGGCCGGGGCGCTTACGGCATCGAAGCGGCGGCACGGGCGTATTTCGGCATATCAGCCGCGGAGCTTTCCGCCGCCCAGGGGGCCGTGCTGGCGGCGGTGATCAAAGCGCCCTC
>CACWWM010000072.1:4963-16165 GCA_902764565.1 uncultured Eubacteriales bacterium | reverse complement strand
GCCCCTTTGGGCGCTTTCCAGATTGCAAGAGGAGGCGTTTTTATTTCTGCTGAAAACGAGGCAGGGGGCTTCTTCAATCCGCAACCTCAAAGGTCGCAACTCCCCTTCATGGGGAGATTGCTCCCTTTCGGTTGATCTCAGCCCTGACACGATATCCGCCACAGGCGGATGTCAGGGCTTCGTCCCCCTGAACCCCTGAACCAAAGGACTTCGTCCTCTGGACACCAATAGGCGAATCGACTTGAACGGACAGAGCAGCAACTTCCGCCTGTCGCTGGGAGATTACGAAAGTTTGAAGCTTCTGGCCCAAGAAAGCCGGGAAAATCCCAGGGAAAAAGCTCGCTTTTTCCTGGGGATTATTCCCTGGCTTTCCCCGGATGCTTTGCATCCGGGTTGGCCGCTTGCAGCGGCCGGGCCAGAAGCAATCGGTATGTTTTCAAGCAACAGCGGGAATTTGCTTTTATCCCGCATCAAGCAGCTTCCGCAGATGCGGGGTCCAGGGGAATCATTCCCCTGATGGGGTGCGGGGCAAAGCCCCGCAGAAAGGAACAGCTATGACCACCGTACTGGAAGCACTAAAAGCTGCCGAACAGCGATTGCAGGAAGTGCCCGATCCCCGGCTGGACGCGGAATGGCTGCTTTCGGAAGTGCTGGGGGTATCCCGGCTGGAAATGCTGCTGAACAAGCGGCGGGAGCTGACCGAAGCGGAAGCGGCGGCGTATGAAGCGCTGCTTGTCCGGCGGGAAGGGCGGGAGCCCCTGCAATACATTTTGGGCAGCCAGAGCTTTATGGGGTTCAGCCTGAAAACGGACAGCCGCGCCCTGATTCCCCGGAACGACACGGAAGCGCTGTGCGAGGAAGCGCTAAAGTACGTTCGGCCCGGCGGCAGGGTGCTGGATTTATGCACCGGCTCCGGGGCGCTGGCGGCGGCGATCAAAAAGCTGCGCCCCGGCGCGGAGGTATGGGCGGCGGATATCAGCGAAGCCGCCCTTTCCCTGGCGAAGGAAAACGCGGAACGGCTGGGCGCGGAGGTAAAATTTGTCCGGGGCGATCTGTTTTCTGCTGTGGACGGAGAAAAATTCCATGTGATCGTGAGCAATCCCCCTTATATCCCGGAAAGCCTGCGGGGACGCTTGCAGGCGGAGGTGGAACGGGAGCCGGCCTTGGCCCTGTTCGCGGGGGACGACGGGCTGGATTTTTACCGGCGCATCGTCCAAGAAGCCCCCGCCCATTTGCTGCCGGGCGGGCGGCTGTGCCTGGAAATCGGGGACGGGCAGGGGGACGCAGTGAAAGCCTTATTACATGAAGAATTTGCGGATATACAGATTCTGAACGACCTGAACGGTCTGCCCCGGGTGGTCAGCGCCGCGGTCAAGGAGGAAAAGCGCTTATGATGGAAGCTCAGTTCGAGGCCATGGAGGGCCGTTTGGAGGAATTGACGGTGGCCACGGCCCAGCCGGAAATCATCGCCGACGTGCCCAAATGGCGGGGCATGTTAAAGGAAATGGCCCAGCTGGAGCCCGCCGTGAACGCCTGGCGGCAGTACCGGCAGCTGCTTTCCGAAATCGAGCAGGCCAAAGAAATGCGGGCCGACCCGGACATGGCGGACATGGCCGAGGAAGAATTAAAGGAATTATTGCCCAGGGAAGAACAGGAGCGGGAAAAACTGCGCCTGTTCCTGATCCCCCACGACCCCAACGACGACCGCAGCGTGGTGATGGAAATTCGCCCCGGCGCGGGCGGGGAGGAAGCGGCGCTGTTCGCCGCCGTGCTGCTGCGCATGTACCAGCGGTACGCCGAGCGGGCGGGCTTCCAGTTCGAGGCGGTGGATATTTCCGATACGGAATTGGGCGGCGTGAAGGAAGCGGTGTTCACGCTGAACGGCGCGGGGGCCTTTTCCCGCATGAAATTTGAATCCGGCGTGCACCGCATCCAGCGGGTGCCCGTCACCGAGGCAGGGGGCCGCATCCACACCTCCACCGCCACCGTGGCCGTGCTGCCCGAGGCGGAGGACGTGGAGGTGGAAATCAAGCAGGAGGATATCCGCATCGACACCTACCGCGCCTCCGGCCACGGGGGCCAGTACATCAACCGCACAGACTCCGCCGTGCGCATCACCCATATGCCCTCCGGGCTGGTGGTGACCTGCCAGGACGAAAAGAGCCAGTTAAAAAATAAAGAAAAGGCCATGAAGGTCTTAAAATCCCGGCTGTACGACCTGTACCGCGCCGAAAAGGACGCGGCTTACGCCCAGAACCGCCGGGCCCAGGTGGGCAGCGGCGAGCGCAACGAGCGCATCCGCACCTATAATTTCCCCCAGGGCCGCGTCACCGATCACCGGGTCAACCTGACGCTGTACAAAATCGACGCTATTTTGGACGGCGACCTGGATGAAATCATCGACGCCCTGACCTTGCAGGAACAGACGGAGAAACAGTTTGGAGGGTGGAGAGTGGAGGGTGGAGTTATATATAGTGATTCACAGTTTGTCCTGCAAGTTATTATTCAAAAGTGGCAGACAAATCAAAACTCCACTCTCCACCCTCCAAACTCCACACTAACTTAAAGTGCCCTTTTCCCATGGATGCGGCCAAAAAATCACCCGCTGCGAGGGGAATGCAGCGGGCTTGTCAGGGGAGCAAAATAAAAAACAGCGGGCGGACATGCTTTAGCCGAGGGGGCAGCTAAAACCGCATACACCGCTGGCTTCCCTGGAATTTTATGGTACATAAGCTTTATGGCAAAATTGTGTCACATTTTCGTCAAAACGACAAATTTTGACAACATATCCAAAATAATCATCATACAACGCAAGGAAAGGAACAGCCCTTTCCGCCATACGCGAACGCCGCCCAGCCTGTGCGGGGACGGCGTTTTTCGTGGAAATCATTCGGTAAAGTGCACCGGCTGAACGCCTCTTTCCGGCAAAGGCAGCGTCAACTCCAGGGCAGGCGTTTCTTCCTCCGCTTCCGCCTCCCCGTCGGGCAGCTCCGGCACGGGGGCAAGCAGCATAGTCAGCACCTCGGACAGCCTGTCGGAGGCCGTTTCCCGTTCCGCCGTCAGCCTGTCCGCCGTCTGGCGCTGGGCCTGGGTTTCCTCCTGGGCGGCTTCCAGGGCCTTCGCCAGGGCGTCCCGCTCCAGGGTCAGGGCCTTGGCGTCCCGGAGCAGGGCGCTGTTTTCCTGGGTCAGCGCCGTTTCCTTTTCCGTCCATTCGTCCTTCATCCGATCGTACAGGGTCTGGAGCACCTGGTTTTTCCGCGTTTCGCTTTCCCATTCGCTGCGCAGGGCATTTTTCTGCCCGGCCAGGGAAATCAGCAGCACCGCGCACACCATAAGCCCCAGCCATAAAATCACCGTCATCGCTTTCCGCATGCTCTTTTCCTCCTCGCTTGGTTTCCATGGTATAAACTGGCCGTCTTTCCCGCAAAATATGCCCGGAAAGCCAAAAAAGGAGGCAGGAAAACCATGGAAAAACGCGAAAACGCGCACAGCGCCCGCAGCCTGACCGATCTGCTGCGCCGCCGCCGGGACCCGGCGGGGGATCTTCCCTTCGATCCGGACGCGGAACCGCCCATGGAGGACGGAGGATTGGAAAGCGAAAAATAAACCTGATGGGGCGGAGCGCTTCTCCGTCCTTTCTTTTTGGTTATTTTATGGTTAAGTTTTGCGGCAAAAACCGCCGGAAAAGAAATTTTTGTATTTTGTTAAAATTTCATATAAATAACCGTAGACTTTCGGACAATACTGTGTTATAATGTCCGTACATCGACAGATGATATTTCTGAGCGGAAGGAAACAAACCGAAAATACCCTTGTATTTCTTTGGTTCTTGCGCGGAATCGCGTGGAATAAATAACAAAAAAGGAGAACTCTAACATGAAAAAGGTACTCGCTCTGGTTCTCGCCCTGGCCATGATGATGGTCGCCACGGGCGCTCTGGCGGACATCGTGATCTGCCAGAACAAGGTGGAAATCACTGCCGCTATGCAGGATTACGCCAAGCTGTACACCGAAAAGACCGGCGTTGACGTGAAGGTCATCACCGGCGGCGGCTCCTCCGACTACAACACCGTACTGAAGGCCGAAATGCAGTCCGGCCGCGAACCCGACATCTGGGTCATCGAAGGCCCCTCCGGCTACGAGCTGTGGAAGGACAAGATCGCTGACCAGACCGGCGCGGAATGGACCAAGTACACCGCCGCCGCCTACATGGACGGCGAAAAGGTGGTCGGCTTCCCCGTGGCCGTGGAAGGCTACGGCCTGGCCTACAACAAGTCCATCCTGGACAAGGCCGGCATCGACCCCGCCACCCTGACCAACTTCGACGCCCTCAAGGCCGCTTTTGAAAAGCTGGATTCCATGAAGGATGAGCTGGGCCTGGACATGGTGGTTTCCATGGTGGCCGGCACCACCACCGGCATGACCTGGGTAACCGGTCTGCATAACTTCAACGTGTACCTGACCGTTGGCAACGAGCGCAACGACACCACCTACATCGACCAGGTGCTGGAAGGCAAAGTGGACGAAGAACGCTTCCATCAGTATTGCCAGTACGTGGCCCTGCTGTTCCAGTACAGCACCCAGGATATGCTGCTGAACGGCACCCAGGACAGCCAGCTGGCCGCTTTCGCCAGCGGCAAGGCCGCCTTCTATCATCAGGGCAACTGGATGGATCCCTCCCTGGTGGTGCTGAACCCCGACTTTGAAATCGCCTACGCGCCCCATCCCTTCCTGCATGAAGACACCGACGGCATCCTGGTCAATCCTCCCTCCTGGTACGTTGTGAACGAAAACGGCAACAAGGACGAGGCCATCGCTTACCTGAACTACCTGGCCACCTCCGAAGACGGCGCCGACTACATGGTGAACAAGGCCGCCATGGTGCCCGCTTTCACCAACGTGACCATCGCTCCCTCCACCCCCCTGTCCAAGAGCGTGATGGAATGGAACGCCGCCGGCAAGACCTATGACTGGCAGCAGTACAAACTGCCCGACGGCTTCGGCATGGGCACCCTGGGCCAGATCTACGAGCTGTTCGCCGCCGGTACCATCGACGTGGACACCTTTGAAATCATGATGAAGGACGCCATCGCTGGCATCGCCAAGTAATTTCCCTGAAAGCATCAGCATAAAAAACTGATCAGGGGGCTGCGCCCGGAAAACCTGTTTCTTGGACGCGGCCCCCGTTTTTCAACAGATGGAATCCTATCCGCACCTACAAAAAAGGGGGGAATAAGCCATGACCAGCAAACAAAAGCGCAAGCTGACGGAATTCCTGTTTCTGGTGCCGACGCTGCTTGCGTTTCTGATGGTCATCATCATTCCGTTTATCTATGGTATTTTCTACTCCTTCACCGACTGGCAGGGCACCGGCTCGTTCAGCAAAATGGTGGGTTTTGAAAACTACAAGGCCATTTTTAATGAACCGGCGTTCCTGCACTCCTTCCTGGTGACGCTGAAATTCACCGTCATCAACATCGTTACCGTCAACGTGGTGGCCTTCGTTATCTCCCTGCTGGTCACCAGCGAAATCCGGGGCCGCAACGTATACCGCGCGGGCTTCTTCGTGCCCAACCTGATCGGCGGTATCGTGCTGGGCCTGATCTGGCAGTTCATTTTCAGCAACATCCTGCCCTCCGTGGGCGCAGCCATCGGGTGGGATTTGATCAGCAAATCGCTGATCTCCAATAAGGACACCGTCATGTTCACCATGGTCACCGTGAACACCTGGCAGTACGCCGGTTACATCATGCTGATCTACGTGGCGGCCATCCAGAGCATTTCCAAGTCCGTCATGGAAGCGGCGGAGGTGGACGGCGCCAAGTACTGGACCCGGATCACCAAGATCCAGATCCCCCTCATGGCCAACGCCTTCACCATTTCCCTGTTCCTCACCCTGACCAACAGCTTCAAGATGTACGATGTGAACGTGGCCCTGACCAACGGCGGCCCCGTGGGCATCTTCATGAACAAGCCCGTCAACAGCTCCGAGCTTTTGGCCCTGAACATCTATCAGACCGCCTTCAAGTACAACAACATGGCCCAGGGCCAGGCCAAGGCCGTGCTGTTCTTCGTGGTGCTGACCATCTTCTCCATTATCCAGGTCTCCTACAACAAGAGCAAGGAGGTTGAGGCGTAATGGCTAAGAAGCAACCCGAACAGATCGAGCGCATGGCCGGTTCCATTCCCCATCCGGGACGGCGCATCGCCCTGGAAATCCTTACGCTGCTCCTCTTTATCCTGTTCATGCTGCCTTTCGTCATTGTGATCATGAACTCCATGCGCACCAATGCCGAAATCATCAACGCGCCCGTGGGCCTGCCGGAGAATCCGGCCAACCTGTTCCAGAACATTTCCGACGTATGGAACAACCCCACCTTTAACTTCCTCTCCGCCTGCCGCGACAGCCTGATCATCACCGTGCTGTCCCTGGCCGCCATCTCCATCTTCTCGGCCATGGCCGCCTGGGTGCTGGTGCGCAACAAGACCAAGTGGAGCAACCTGCTGTTCCTCATGTACGTGGCTGCCATGGTGATCCCCTTCCAGGTGGTCATGTTCCCCCTGCTCACCTGGTTCAAAACCGTGGGCGATTTCATCGGCATCCCCATGCTGCGCAGCTATCAGGGCATCATCTTCGCCTACTTGGGCTTCGGTGAAGCCATGAGCATCTTCATCTTCCACGGCTTCATCAAGGGCGTGCCCCTGGAGCTGGAAGAAGCGGCGGACATCGACGGCTGCTCCCGCGCGGGCACCTTCTTCCGCATCGTGTTCCCCCTGCTGCAGCCCGTGTTCGTCACCGTCCTGGTGCTCAACGGCCTGTGGATCTGGAACGACTACCTGCTGCCCCTCCTGGTGCTGGGCGCTTCCGGCGATATCCGCACCATCCCCCTGGCCGTGCAGGGCTTCAACGGCTCCTTCGTGAAGCAGTGGAACCTCATCATGGTTTCCACCCTGCTGGCCATGCTGCCCATCATCATCCTGTATATCTTCGCCCAGAAGTATATCGTCAAGGGCATGGTGGAAGGCTCCATCAAGTAATTTTTCCCAACCAACAAACCGCGCCGGAGGCTGGCTTGCAGTCTCCGGCGCTTATCTTTTCCCGAAGCAGGGGCCTCCGCGGCCCCTAAACCCTGCGGCAGGGGATGATCCCCTGCACCCCACCAGGCGAAATAACGTTGTTGGAACAGCCAACAATCTCCGCCCGCTGCGTTTGGATCAGGGCATGAGGCTTCTGGCCAATAGAAAGCCAAGAAAATCCCAGGGGGAAAGCTCGCTTTCCGCCCTGGGATTATTCTTTGGCTTTCCCCGGATGCTTTGCATCCGGGCTGGCGGCTTTCAGCCGCCGGGCCAGAAGCACAACGGTGTCCTATCCTGGCAATCCTGCCAGCGGAAAATAGTCAGTTTTCCCGCAGCAAGCATTTTCCGCCGATGAGGGGCCAGGGGAATCATTCCCCTGGTCGGGGAGCTGGGGGCGGATAGCCCCCAGGGAATTTTTCCCCCCCGTTTATGAAAGCTCGAACATGCCGGTATACAGCTGGTAATACTTGCCCTTCTGGGCCAGGAGCTGTTCGTGGTTGCCGCGCTCGATGATCACGCCGTTTTCCAGCACCATGATGGCCTGGGAATTGCGGACGGTGCTGAGGCGGTGGGCGATGACGAACACGGTGCGGCCCTTCATCAATTCGTCCATACCTTTTTCGATCAGGGCTTCGGTGCGGGTATCGATGGAGGAGGTGGCTTCGTCCAGGATCAGCACGGGCGGGTCGGCCACGGCGGCCCGGGCGATGGCCAGCAGCTGGCGCTGGCCCTGGCTCAGGTTGGCCCCGTCGCCGGTGAGCATGGTATCGTAGCCGTTGGGCAGATGGCTGATGAAGAAATCGGCGTTGGCGATCTTGGCGGCCTTCACGATGTCCTCGTCGGTGGCGTCCAGGCGGCCGTAGCGGATATTCTCCTTCACGGTGCCGGTGAACAGGTGGGTATCCTGAAGCACCATGCCCAGGGATCGGCGCAGATCGTCCTTCCTGATCTTTTCGATGTTGATGCCATCGTAGCGGATCTTGCCGCCCTGAATGTCGTAGAAGCGGTTGATGAGGTTGGTGATGGTGGTTTTGCCCGCGCCGGTGGAGCCCACGAAGGCGATTTTCTCGCCGGGCCGGGCATACAGGGAAATGTCGTGGAGCACGATCTTTTCGGGCACATAGCCGAAGGTCACGTTCTCGAACACCACGTCGCCCTTCCACTCGGTGTAGGTCACGGTGCCGTCGGCCTTGTGGGGATGCTTCCAGGCCCACATGCCGGTACGCTCCTGGCACTCCACGATGTTGCCCTGCTCGTCCTTTTTCGCCCGCACCAGGGTCACATAGCCGTCGTCCGCTTCCACGGGTTCGTCCAGCAGTTCAAAGATGCGCTCCGCACCGGCCAGCGCCATCATGATTACGTTCATCTGCTGGGCCAGGTTGGAAATGGGCATGCTGAACTGGCGGGTGAAGGTGAGGAAGGAAATGAGCACGCCGGTATCGGTGTGGCCGTTGATAATCATGATCGCGCCCACCAGGGCGATGATCACATAGTTGATGTGGCCCAGGTTGTTCATGATGGGGCCCAAAATGCTGGCGAAGATGTTGGCGCGGGTACCGGCCACCCGGACGTTTTCGTTCTTCTGCTCAAAGGCATCGATGGATTTCTGCTCGTGGCAGAACACCTGCACCACCCGCTGGCCTTCGATGGTTTCTTCCACGAAGCCGTTCAGTTCGCCCACCGCTTTCTGCTGGGCCACGAAGTTGGCGCCGGATTTCTTGCCCACCACCTTGGTGATGCTGAAAATCACCGGCATGAGCACGATGACCAGCAGGGTGAGCCAGATGTTCAGGCTGACCATGTAGCAGAAGGAGAACAGCACCGAGCAGAAGGAGGACACCGCCTGGGGGAAGCTCTGGCTTAAGAACTCGCGCATGGTGTCGGTGTCGTTGGTGTAGCGGCTCATGATTTCGCCGTGGGTGCGCTGGTCAAAGTACCGGATGGGCAGATCCTCCATGTGCAGGAACATATCCTTGCGCATCCGGTTCAGGGTGCTGGTGGACACCAGCATCATCAGGCGGTTGTACACCAGGGTAGCGGCAGCCCCGGCCAGGTACATGCTCATCATCAGGATCAGGAACCGGGCGAAGGGCATCAGGTCCGGCGCGGCCTGGCCGATCAGGGGGGTGATATAGCTGTTCACCACGTCTTTCAGCAGGAACGTGCCCGTGGCGCTGGCGGCGGTGCTGATCAGGATGCAGCCTGCCACCAGCAGCAGCTTGCCCTTATGGGGCGCCAAGTAGGAAACCAGCCGCCGGAAGGTTCCTTTGGCGTTCTTGGGTTTCGCGGGAGCGCGCATAGATCCGCGTGGAGGCATCTCAGGCCACCCCCTTCTGCTGGGACTGGTACACGTCCCGATAAATGTCACAGCGGGCCATCAGCTCGTCGTGGGTGCCCACGTCGGCGATTTTGCCGTCGTCCAGCACCACCACCCGGTCCGCGTCCATGACGGAGGTGATGCGCTGGGCAATGATGATCTTGGTGGTGTCCGCCATCTGGGAGCGCAGGGCTTCCCGGATGCGGGAATCGGTGGCAGTATCGACGGCGCTGGTGGCGTCGTCCAGAATCATGATCTTGGGTTTTTTCAGCAGGGCCCTCGCAATGCACAGGCGCTGCTTCTGGCCGCCGGACACATTCACGCCGCCCTGGCCCAGATCGGTTTCATAACCGTCGGGGAAGGAACGCACGAACTCGTCCGCCGCCGCGGCCTGGCAGGCCGCCGTAATTTCATCGTCGGTGGCGTTTTCATCGCCCCAGCGCAGGTTCTCCTTGATGGAGCCGGAGAACAGCACGTTCTTTTGCAGCACCATGGCCACCTGATCGCGCAGGGCGTGGAGGTCGTATTCCTTTACGTCCCGGCCGCCCACCTTCAGGGTGCCCGTGGTCACGTCGTACAGGCGCGGGATCAGGGACACCAGGCTGGTCTTGGCCGAGCCGGTGGCGCCGATGAGGCCGATGGTCTCCCCCGCCCTGATGTGGAGGTTGATGTCCTGCAAAACCAGGTTATCCCTGTCCCCCGCGTAGGAGAAGCCCACGTGGTCGAATTCGATTTCGCCGTCCTTCACTTCGGTGGCGGCGTTTTCGGGATTGGCGATATCCGGTTCCTCGTTCAGCACTTCCAGGATACGGGAAATGGAAGCGCGGCTGAGCACGATGCCCACGAACAGGAAGGAAAGCATCATCAGGGCCATCAAAATCTGGGTGATATAGGTGATGAAGGTGAGCAGCGCGCCCACGCCCATTTCGCCCCGGATGATCTGCTGGCCGCCGAACCAAATCACGCTCACAACGCAGCCGTACATCAGAATCTGCATCAGGGGGCCGTTCCACAGCACCACTTTTTCGGCGGAGCGCTGAGCGTTGGTTACATCGTCGGCGGCGTCGCCGAACTTTTTCTTTTCAAACGCCGAGCGCACGAAGGCCTTCACCACGCGGATGGCGATCAGGTTTTCCTGCACTTCCCGGTTCAGGATATCGTACTTTTTCATCATGATCTGGAACCGGGGGAAGGCGTTGCGCATGATGATTACGATGCCCAGGGCCAGCAGGGGCACGGCGATGAACAGAATGGAGGTCAGGGAAGGATTCATCTGCCATGCGTAGAACAGGGACATGAGGAACATGATGGGCGAACGGAACGCCATCCGCACCAGCATAATCAGGGTGTTCTGGGTCTGGTTCACGTCGGTGGTGATGCGGGTGACCAGGGACGCGGTGGAAAATTTGTCGATATTCTTAAAGGAAAACCGCTGGATCTTTTCAAACAGCGCCTGGCGCAGGTTGCGGCCAAAGCCCATGCCGCCCTTGGCGCCCAGGAAGCTGCCCGCCATGCCGAAGCCCATCGACACCAGCGCCATCAGGATCATCAGCCCCCCGCAAATCAGCACCTGGGACATTTCCCCGCTCTGGGCGCTGTAGGGGATGGCTTCGTCGATCAAGCGCTGGATCAGCTTGGGGATGTAGGTTTCCATGGCCACTTCCCCGATCATCACCATGGGACAGAAGATCAGGGGCCATTTGTATTTCCCCGCGTATTTCAGCAGGTTCAAAATACTGTCCTTTTTCTTTTTCACCTGGGTCAAGTGTTTTCTCCCTCCTCTTCTTCCTGGGCCTTCCGGGCCAGCT